>NZ_ABCK01000081.1 GCF_000170755.1 Lentisphaera araneosa HTCC2155 | reverse complement strand
AAGATGCTTTTGGTGAAGAAGGTGCTTTTGGTGAAGAAGGTGGCTTTGAAGAAGGTGCAGAAGTAGCTGCAAGTGCACCAGCACAAAATGGTGTTTCCTTAAGATTAAGTGATGTGCCAATTTTAAAGATAATTGAGCTCATTTGTCTGCAGCAAGATTTAAAATATAAAGTCACTGAGCATGCAGTAATTATTGCTGACAAAAGTATTCCTCTCGATACAATGGAAGTGCGTTTCTACGATGTTCCTGCAGGTTTCCTAGATTTGATTGAGCCAAACTTAGATACTGCAGGTGCAAGCCTTATTGATGACGTTGGTGGAGGTGCAGGTGATGGTACAGCTAAAGATGTTCGTCAATATTTTGATGAATTTGGTGTAAAGTTTGATGCGGGCTCAGAAATTTCTTTTGTTCAATCTGTAAATCGACTTGTTGTTAAAAATACACCTGCTGAGCATGGTAAGATTGATCGCATTATTAAGGAATTGGCTCCGGCTGAAAACCAAATAATTATCGAATCAAAGTTTTATGAGATCAACCAAGATGACATTGATGAGCTTGCATTTGAGTGGTCAATAGCCCGTATTGAAGACGGTTCTGGATTTACAGATCCGAATGCTGGTTACATTGGTAGAGATCCAAGTTATGTCGGTGGTGTGAATGGCGATCCAAATGGTTCACTAAATGATTTTTTGAGTGATGGTTTTAGCCTTGATAAAAGTGGTGATCTGACAAGTGCATCCTTAGTTATGAATTTTACCTTAAAGAAATCCCTGCTTCAGCCGACTTCTGGTTTGCTGTAGGTGAATTTGCTCATATCTATGTAAATGGTATGCACCTCACTTATGGCCCCCACGCAGGCTCAAGCAATATATATAGCATCAACTATCTCGACATCACTTTCCTCCTGCAATCTGGTCGTAATAATATCACTGTTCTCGCAAGTGCACCCGACCTATCTCTTTACAGTAGACCTAAAACTCCCAAAGGCTTCTGGGCTCAAATCCTTATTGATGAGTCCGAACACTTTGCCACTGGTCCTGATTGGAAAGCAGCTCCAGCCAGCCATATCCTCAACGCCCCT
>NZ_ABCK01000080.1 GCF_000170755.1 Lentisphaera araneosa HTCC2155 | reverse complement strand
AGCTGTACCACTTGCCTCTTTCAACTCCTCTATGAAGAGTTTTCAGCATCTGATCCGTCCAGACAGAAGGTGACGCCCACGCTTGTATTTCAACAAAGCGTTCATCTCGTCGTAATATTTGTTTAGCCATTTCTGACATTCTTATATTCCTTCTATTCTTTTCTTCTCAGTTTCACCTTCCTGCCCCCCTTTGCTCCAGTGACTTTCACCACCTTCATCGCTACTATGAGGGCTCTGACTCCTGCGTGGCGGATTAATCCGTACTGCCCACACAGGTCTCCCTACTTGATCCACAACACCTTCACACCATTCCGTCACCAAACACCTGTCAGCGTCTATACACCGCTTTTCTTTCCGCCTTTCTTCAGCGTGTATAACTTGAGCAGTTGGCTTACTTCGCCCTCAGGCTACGCAGCTCTTCCTCCCACTCTCTGGTCTTCGCCATGATATAGCAGGCTCGACACCCTGACCGGCCGAAACGCGTTCGTCATCCTACGGACTGATATTTCGTCTAGGCCCTACTACCCACCCCGTTTCACAACGACGCAGTTGACTTCGACTACAGGGCTGACGGTCAACCCTGACGAGGTCTTTCACCTCGCTGATGTTGTGTACGCATAGGCGTACTATATCATGCCTTCGGCATTCAAACCAAGCCCCAACGGGACGGCATAACTCAGCCAGGCACGGCAGTGCTAGGTCTAAATACGAATTGCGATTAATCATTGAGTGCTGAAAGCACGGCATAGCTCAGCCTGGCACGTAAGTGCTAGGAATTAAATGATGATTATTAATGATGAGTCCCAACGGGGACGGCATAAATCCCTATGTCATACCTTCGGCATTCTCGTTTTGAATTTACATATTTCCCCAAGGCTCACGCCATTGGGCTATATATAAGGGTAGGGAAGACTCCTTGCGGAGTCTCCCCTCCTTCCGAACCGTACGTGCGGTTCTCCCGCATACGGCTCTCCAGTCAGTGCTTACTCCGAAGAGACTGAAATTCCAGTTTCCAGGCTTCCTCCAGTGAAAAGAAGCCTAGATCTGTAAAGTAGGCTTTATTGTATTTACGAGTATCAATCATGCGATGAGAACCTTTCTTGCGATTATATTTGGCTATAATACTGCGCAGTCTTCTGCGTGTAAATTCATCTATACCTCGCATTGCATACACAGTGGAGT
>NZ_ABCK01000079.1 GCF_000170755.1 Lentisphaera araneosa HTCC2155 | reverse complement strand
ATATTTTATATACTATTAAGTACAGGGTTAGGTTTATTTATAATCTTTTCTATCTACTTATCCATGAATTACTCTGTAGTTGAATTTCAAAAACTAGAACGTTTTTTCACATCATACAGACCTCATTCAATTAGAGATTATGTACAATCTACATATGACTTATTTATGTTTATCAAACTACAACCAATCTTAACTTGCTTGATCTGGTTAATAACAAATTTAATTTTTATCATCATACGAATCTTTAATGAACGTGAACAACTCATTAATTATTATTTTGGTATATTAGTTTCATTAATCATCATGTTAGTATTAGTAGGAATACAATTTAATTCAGTAATTGAACAAGTCTTAGATCCAAATTGGAAAATATAAAAAGCAGAACCAACAAATCGAAGGAAGATTTTCGTTTCACTCAAATCTCCCTCATTTAAATCGTTAGATCAGAATAAAATTTATAAGAATTGATGGAAATTCGCATCTTAAAAAGCAACTCACTTTATTCTTGGAATCACAGAATTAAGCTGAATAAATGCGAACTCAGCAATTCACCAAAAGTGAACGCAAACTATGCATCAATCACAATTCCTAGTAGATGCGAAGTCAGCAAATAAAAAGAAAAATAAGTCTAATTATCAACAATAAAAGAGAAAAGATCTAACAAATCACTGGAGTAGATACTTTCGTTTGGAGTCAAATTTTAAATAGAAAGTACTACTCAGTTCAGACGTTAGTATATAATAAATTTAATGATAGAAACGATAGTCAATAAATCGCAGATGCACATATTTAGAACTCATATCTAAACCAAGATAATTCTTGATCAAAAACATGATAGAAATGACAGTCAATAAATCGCAGATGCACGAAATAAGATTGATCAGAATTGAGATAATTTTAGAGCAAAAACAAGAATAGAAATAATTATCTCAAATGATAGAATTTTATAAATTAATATGAACTCAAATATAGACAAAATACTAACAAAGAGTCGCACCTGATATTCTCGTACCTCGAATACAGGTAAACTCAGACGTTCTACGGTCAACAATAATATTGAATCAACTAGTGGATGGTTATCAGATTTATTCTGATAATAGATTTTTTATCTGACTCAAAGAACTCGAACAAGCTTAATAACGTTTTTTAGTTATTCAGTTGTGAGCGAATTCAGATCTCGATAGAGATCGATTTTTTTATGAAATTCAATTTTATAAAAAAA
>NZ_ABCK01000078.1 GCF_000170755.1 Lentisphaera araneosa HTCC2155 | reverse complement strand
ACTGACCTGGGTTACGAACGAGCTGCATAGCTGCGTTATCAACATACATTGTGTGGTAGTCCACGTCAGTGTAGTCTTTTGACACTTCTTCAGCGACTTCGTTCCAAAGCTGAGACACGTCGAGAACGTTAGCTTTTTCTACTGAGTGAAGCTTGCTGCCTCGCTTGCGAGCGATTTCGAAAGCAAGCTTTACAATACGCTTAACTTCTGACTCTTTGTAAACCATTGTGTTGTAAGCATAACGCTCGCCGTTTTCGTCAACACCTTCACCGCGTGGCTCACCGAAGTAGATACCACCGATAAGTTCACGAACAACCATGATATCGAGACCGTTACCAATAACAGAATCCTTGAGGAAAGAAGCATCTTTGAGTTCTTCCCAAAGCTTTGCAGGACGGAGGTTAGCGTAGAGACCGAGAGCTTTACGAATACCAAGAAGACCACGCTCAGGACGAATTGACTTGTCGATTTTGTCCCATTTAGGTCCGCCGATCGCGCCCATGAGTACCGCATCAGATGCTAAACATTTATCAATTGTATCTTGTGTGAGAGGCGTATTGTGTGCGTCGATAGAAACGCCACCAATAATTGCTTCTTCCGTAGTGAGATTGTGACCAAACTTTTCACATACTTTTTCAAGTACGACTACGGCTTGTTCAATAATTTCCGGGCCGATACCATCGCCAGGCAATACACAGATTTTTAAATCCATTTTTATTCTCCCATCTGCTTAGCGTATTTGAAAACGTCGCCAGCTTCCATAATGGCTTTAATATCGCCAAGTGGATTGAGCAGATTTGAGACAAGCTGTCTCCTGCATTTCACAAGAAGCTAAGCTTTTTGATGGTTCAGTAAGGGATAATTTATTTTATGCCAATCCGCATTTATCTCATGAAGAACTTGATGAAGTTGTTAAGGTTTCAGGTTTAGATAAACTTTTAAATTCTCAGCCCATGGGTCTTGATTTACCTGTCGGTGAGGGTGGCTCACAATTGTCAGGTGGACAACGCCAATTAGTCGCTATTGCTCAGGCAGTAGCTAAAAACCCCCCTATAATTTTGATGGATGAACCTACTTCATCTTTAGATACAGGTGCTGAAGCTGAGTTTTTAGCCAAAATGAAAGAGTTTACTAAAGACAAAACACTTATTCTTAGTACTCACAAAATGCGTGAACTGCAGCTCGTTGATAGAATTATTGTTTTAGATAAAGGACTTATGATTGCTGATGGCCCTCGAGATAAGGTGTTGGAAGTTTT
>NZ_ABCK01000077.1 GCF_000170755.1 Lentisphaera araneosa HTCC2155 | reverse complement strand
GTTTTTGCACTAATTAATGGCGCATATTTTTCACATAGCTGTGAAATTTCAGGATAATTATTTGTATATGGAGAACGAAGTACATCATCAAAACGCTGCATAATAAATAGCGCATAAATAAAGTGTTCTTGCGCAACTGGATGCCCTGGAATTGTTGTCAAAATCTTTTGTGACTGATCAAGAGTTCGGGCCAATGATTCAGATGGATATTGGTAGATAAAGGTTTTTGAGGCGAGCTCAGCTTCTTCCAAAAAAGTCGAGGTTAGTTCATCGAGTAAACTACTCGCTTTAGCTGCAGCAGATTGTGCCTTTTCGCTAGCTATTCTCGTCTCATTGACTTCTTTTTTAAGGGCATCTATAAAATAAAAACTTATAAAAACAATCACTAGTAATGCCGAAAAACTAACAAAAGAAGTCGCTTTATTGCGTTTTATAAAAAGTTTAAATTCTTTATACAGGTTACTATCTTCAGCCAATGTTGAGTAGCCTGCCAAGTATTTTTGAATATCGCCTTTGAGCTCAAGTACGCTACTATAACGATGATCGGGTTCTAAGGCCATGGCTTTTTTCACCACTGCAATCAAGCTATTTGGTAATGAGAAATCAACTAGCGATTGAGGGTCTCTAACATTCCCCTTTAAGGTGCTCTTTAGTATATATTCAACACTACCTTCCAAAGGTCGATGATGAGTTAATATCGAATACACCTGGTTATATGTCTCCATTCAGATTAATTTGCTCAGGAGACATATAACCAGGTGTGCCAACTACTTTATTTTTAGAACTTATATGATTTAATAAGTCAACTTCTAATAATGTTTCTTCAACACCTACTATTTCTGTATTATTTAATATTTTGCCTAGTCCCCAGTCACAAACGAGAACTTCACCAAAATGCCCCACCTGAATATTGTCCGGTTTAAGGTCTAGGTGGATAATATTTTTAGAATGGGCATAGGAGATAGCTTCACATATTTTGACAAAAATCATAAGGAGTTCATGCAATGAATAAGTCTCTAAATACTCCTCGTCTTTGGTATTTAAGTTTTTAAAGATTTCCCCCAATGAGTCCCCTTCTTTAAGATCCATGGTAAAATAAGGTTGCCCCAAATCATTAAGTCCCACATCGTGAATTGAAATAATATTTGGATGCTCAAGTAAAGCGGTGAGGCGTGCCTCTCTTAAAAAAACTTCATACAAATGTTTATCGTTGGGCTTACCTCTTTCTGCAAAGGCTATGTAACGAGAGGTTGATAAATCAAAGGCACGTTTAATTGATT
>NZ_ABCK01000076.1 GCF_000170755.1 Lentisphaera araneosa HTCC2155 | reverse complement strand
GGAGGGATTCATTATCAAAAACCTATTTTTAATCATTGTTATTGCTGCCATCGCTTATGGCGTGAACCAGCAAAAGAGTTCACCCACTAAGAGTACCTCGAGCTCTCAATCGACATCATCGAGCCGTTCTTCCAATAGTGATCAAACACTTCAGAATGCCTTTAGAAATAAGCAGAGTGATTTACAGGTCACGGGATCAGGCTCAGTAATCAAAATTCTACCTGATGATACCAAGGGCAGCAAACATCAGAAGTTCATACTCAAGCTAAGCACGGGTCAGACTGTACTCATAGCGCACAACATCGACCTCGCACCAAGAATCAATAGTCTTCGCCAAGGTGATACCGTAAGCTTCAACGGTGAGTACGAATGGAACTCCAAAGGCGGAGTGATTCACTGGACCCACCACGACCCCGGCCACCGTCACGAAGACGGCTGGCTCAAGCACAATGGAAAGGTTTATAAATAAGCTTAAATCGGTTACCAGCGTTCAAGCCCTAGAGAGGTACTTGAATCAAGTAAGGGCTGCCTACAAGGAATATGATGGGAGAAATACATTTATGAGGCATCTAATGATAAAGACAATATTAATACTGATGGCTTTTAGCTTCTTTTCTTGCCTATCGATCCCTAACACTAGAACTTATGAACTCTATCAGAAGGATGGCTATATATGTATCAATATTCAAGCTGTACCTGATCCGGAGTATGATTCAATTCATAGTCTCTACATAGAGTGCTTTGTACATCATTCCGGGAATAAATACCTCGAAGAGTTTAGCCTTGATGAACTTCTTGATAAAACAGGATTAAACGAGCAAGAAAGGCTTCAGCTTCTTTGGGATAGCCTTGGCAACAGGACTCATCTGCGATTAATTAAAATTGAATGTTTAGATGACTTATACCCTAAAGGCTGGAGCCTAAGGATGCACGGGTCTATTCTACCACATGAGGAAGGTCAATACGATGAGGACTTCCTAACAAATACTTACCCTCAGAACTCTCCTCCCTTTGAAAACGATATCCACCTCAGCTTTATTGAAACAGACAAAGGCATAGAGCTCATCATTGATAATCAATCAGATCAAAGCTTCTCATTCATCAAAGATGAAGTTTTTTATAGTGGCGCAACCTTTCTTAAAACGAGTAAGCATGATGCAGCTTATTATAATTTGGTAAATCCCTTGGGTCATGTCCTCAGGGTATATCCAGAGGATTCCAAAATAGATGTGGGCCCAGGTAACAAAGAGCAATTAGTCTTTTTTAGCAAAGAAATCCTCCTGAAA
>NZ_ABCK01000075.1 GCF_000170755.1 Lentisphaera araneosa HTCC2155 | reverse complement strand
TTTTCATCTTTGGGAGGCTTCCAAGACTGGGACCACTTATCTTATCCCATGCTTTTACAATGTGCTCGATTTTCTTTGTTTCGGTAGATTTGTCAGCATGTGTTGATTCGGGATAATAACCGAATCGTTCTTTGTATTTTTCAATTTGTGAAATCAGTTCGGTCCCTTCATTATAAGAGTCAAAGCTAATCGTATCGGTAAAGGTCCAGCCATCGACCACACTGATAGATATTTTTGCTCCGAATTCCGTATGAGCTCCCGCCTTCCCCCGAACTATGGGACGGATATGTGGTTGATGAATACTTACGATGCGATCATCTACGCTTGTTACTTTGTTATCGTACATGTATTGCTGTTGTTGATAAAGTGTCCCGATCACCAGAAGTTCACGATATAAACTAGGCTTCAATAGAGTAAGATCGGCATACTTTTTGAGTTCATCTATACTGGCTAGGTTCCTCCTTACGCAATGGAGTTGTCTGTTAATCACCTCACGTCTTTTCTTTTTCGAAACACGTTTTTTTAGAACAATACTTAAAAAGCTTTTCCTGCCATCTTCACGATAAGTTCGAGGCTTAACTTTATCTTCTGTATTTGAGCGATGACACCAAAGGATATCGATTACTTCCTCAGTTTTTTCACGGGCTTTATTTAGCAATCCAAGGTCAGTTGGGTAGTGAATATCAGCAGGAACACAACTGGCATCAACAATTAAAGAACCCTTATTTGATTGATATTGAGTGTACCATCTAGAAAATAAGGTAAATTGGCCATTTTGGGCTCTGAGCCCGTATTTTTATACATCTTATGCAAACCTAATGACTGTTTTGAGGGGTTTTGTTTACATATAACATAGCATGAATTGGTTCTTTCTCATTTTTTGTGGATAGATGCTCCAAGGAGTATTGTTAAGCTTATCAAAATAGGAGCTAATGATGACCGAACAACTTTTTGCAGAAATGTTAAATCTCGGGGATAAATGGGAAGTTAGTAAACTAGAAGTTTTGGCAGAGCAATCATGTATTGAAGTGACAATTAAAGATACAGCTAAACTTTTAGAAGGTATGGAATGCCCTTGTTGTAAGAGAACCGATTTAATTATAAAAGATCATGCAAATGAAAGGCTATGGGATCATCTACAAATGTGGACTTATAAAACTGTATTAAAATGCCGATTGCCTCGTGCCCTTTGTAAATCCTGTAAAAAAACGTGGACAATTCGAGCTCCTTGGGAAGGTGTCATAAACATTCCAGTAAAGACTTTGAGGATTAGCCTTGACCCTCATGCGTCATATGCCCGTGTCAAA
>NZ_ABCK01000074.1 GCF_000170755.1 Lentisphaera araneosa HTCC2155 | reverse complement strand
CCTCAGGATTACGAACCCTTTATCTACCTCATGGATAATTGTTTGCTAATCATGAGCGACTCAGGTGGGATTCAGGAGGAGGCTCCAAGTCTAGGTAAGCCCGTTCTAGTGATGCGCGATACAACCGAGAGACCTGAGGCTGTAAAGGCCGGAACGGTTAAACTTGTGGGTACTGAAGTCGACGCTTTAGTTAAGGAAACTCAGCAGCTGATTGATGACTCCAAACTCTATGAAAAAATGAGCCGAGCTCACAATCCCTATGGCGATGGAACTGCCAGCAAACGAATTTTAGATATAATTTTAGCCAAAAGAAAAGAGGTAGCAAATGTTTAGCAAGAAATTATTAATTGGGCTGACCCTTATGAGTATGGCAACAGCCCTCAATGCCCAGCAAAACGGTAAAAAATTTAAGTATGATGGGGAACGTTATTACTCAATAGAAAAAGGCCCTGAACTAAGCCTAGAATCAATTCGGTTAGGCTATAACTATGTTGACTTAAGTGACGGCTTGGATGATGTCAATAATTACAGTGTTTTAGCTCGAATGAGTCTTGGCGAGCAGTGGAAACTGGGAGCTGAAGTATTTTACACAGATTTCTATGATCAGGCCATTGGCGGTGGAGCTTTTGCGGAATACAAAATTGATGGTCATTGGAGCCTCTATGGTGATTTATTTTTAGGAAGTGAAGGTGATGTGGAAGACTGGGAGTTTAGATTTTGATAAACCTGATCGATTGTTGCAATTCGAGGGTTTTACCAAAAAGAATAATCGTTCTATGCCCAAAGAAGCCTATTTAAAAAATGCTTATGGCGACATGCAGATTAAGTTTAATGAGCATGAAGGCGATTATGGTTTAAAGTTTCCTCAAAAATTATTCAATTTTTAAGAACTTTAAGTTCAAATAAACTTTTATTGCTATTTTTAATGACGTAGAGTGCAAATCTACGATTAATTTTGGTATAGGTGTAGTTTTCAAATGGAACATGAAGCTAAAGATTTAGTCAAGCAAATTCAGGCTTTAAAGAAGGGGAAGGACCTAGAAGACAGGGGACTCTTAGAAGTTGGTGGAATGGGTGAAGTTCATCGTAAATACGACATCCCTTTGAATCGTGATATAGCCTATAAAGTCATGCTCGACAAAATTGCAAAGGATGATGAACGCATCCTGCAGTTTGTTGAAGAGGCGAGGATTACGGGTAGACTCGAGCACCCAAATATAGTGCCAGTGCATAGTTTGGGGGTGGATGGGGAAGGTAAAGTTTTCTTCACAATGAAATACGTCCAAGGTGATTCTTTATCCGATGTTATAAAGCTTCTTTCTAG
>NZ_ABCK01000073.1 GCF_000170755.1 Lentisphaera araneosa HTCC2155 | reverse complement strand
AAAGTGGCATTGTCATCATTATTTGCTTTAATTGTAACTGTGTCTCCAACTTTGACCCATTTATTTTTGATTGATACGGAACCGTATCCTTCTGGGTTGTCGGCTTTAACGTGAAGGGCAAATTGCTTTTCGTACTGAAGGCTAATTTCACGACTATTTGTCATGTCTACTTCTACGGCAACGTCAGGTTTGATGTGACGGACAATAGCGGGGTTCTTTTCCCATCCTTCACCATAACGTGCGGTTCTTTGTTCCGGAGTTAAGAAATTTACATCTCTTACATCATAGACTTTAGTTTTTGGTATAGCAGCATTTTCAGCTTCTTTATCTTTTTCAGCATTATTACTTTGGCATGAGCTTAGCGCTACAGCCACTAAAGCAGAAGTAAATGTACGTTTTATCATCGAGTTACTACTCCACAGAGTTCTTTGTTGACACGTTTGTTTTATAAAAATTTTATTTCATATGACTAAAAATTTACCAGTGTGAGTTTAAAATGCTATCTCTTTGTAAAAAAATCACCGGCAGACTTTTCATTATGTGTTACACTAACGTCCAGGATGATTTGTACTTTCTATCTAAATTGTGACTCACAACGAAAGTATCAGATCGATCCGTTTGTTAGTTTTTGTCTTTTATTTCTTGTTTCTATATTTATAAAATTCTATTATTTGAGATAAATAATTCAGATCTAGTTTTGTTCTAAAATTCTCTTAATTCAGATAATTCTAAATTCGTGCATCTGCGATTTATTTGGACTCTCATTTCTACAATTTATTTTTAATTTTATTACAAACTAACGTTGAGGATGAGCTGTGAATTAACTACGGATCGGATTGATGTCCATGCGTAGCATGGTCATCAGTTCGATCCGTTGGTTAGAACTTTTTCTTTCTCAATTTCTTTTGTTTTCTTTTTAATTCTTTCATCAATCATATAACCAATAAATTTATCTCCAGACTGCTCTTCCCAACTAATCTTTAAAGATTCATCAATTGACTCAATTACTGGTTGTACGTTTTGTTTTTTTAATTCTTCCGAAATTTTATAAAATGCTTTAATTGAAGCACTGTGTTGATAACCATGATGAACTGTATTTTGCATATTCAGCAAATAAATAGAAATAAATAATGCGGATACCGCAATTAATGAAGCGTTTCGTTTTTTGTTATAAATAGAGATTAATGCAATGATAAAGAATATTGTTGGGATAATTATCGTCATTGTATATTCCTGTTCTAACGTTCGAGTTGAGCTGTGTTCGAGCCTAAGCGAGAACCTCAGTTCCAACGATTTGTTGTACTTTATTTCAATTATTGATGATCCCATATTTCCTTTCCCTATGGTGCTAAACTAACTGTTTTTGTTT
>NZ_ABCK01000072.1 GCF_000170755.1 Lentisphaera araneosa HTCC2155 | reverse complement strand
AAAACCCAACTGAGGAACTTTTCGGCTGGGACCATCATAGAGGTAAATAACCACTACAAGAATAAGAGAAATAACGAATACGCTTTGACTGTGAAAATAACTTAAAAGAAGCGCAATCGCAAAAAAGCTTGCAACAGCAAGTTTTGCGGTATCTATAGTAATTCGCTTAGATGGAAGAACTCGATGTGGGCGAGCTTGCTTATCTTCATCATAATCCATAATATCATTGAGAATCATTCCTCCTGCATACAGAAGAAGTGAAATGAGCAAGACATATAAATAACTGCTTAAACTTAAAGTCGCTATACTGGAGACCGCACACATGCCCAGTAAAATATCCCCTGGTACAGTAAATAGATTTGGAAAGCGAACAAGTTCGGCCCAATCCTTCAAAATATTCTTCTTCATCCAACTCTCTCTTATTTCTTTACAGGCCAATTCAAATCCCATGGCTTAAGATACTGCTCCTCTAAAACTTTTAAAAAAGTTTCATCGGAAAAATATGTTCCCATATGAGGTTTTAGTGTAAATTGATACTCGCGTTCCTTTAGGGTGAACCGAATTACGTAGGCATGTAAGTAACACCTTTCTTCATGACCTTTAATCAGGCCTGGATAATAATTAGGGTCGCCACATATGGGTGCACCTATCGCTTTCATCGCCACTCTTAATTGATGTGTTTTGCCTGTCCTTGGTCTAAGTAGATAGACTCTTTTCCCTTGCCCTATTGAGTAACTAAAGAATTGCGTCACTGCTGGGTTCTTGCGAGACTCGCAAAGCTTCCACCTCCGCGCCGAGATTTCTCCATATCCCCAATGACCCATCCTCCAATTGATGCGACAAGAAAAGCAAAGACTAAGATTTTTTGTAAGCTTTGCTAGATCCGCGAAAAATGAGATAGGCTAAAACAAGTCCGAAAGCAAGCCAAGCCGCGCGTGAATTTAAGCGATTTAAACTCAGGAGTGTGCAAGTCCAGACGAAGAGGAAGGATAGAAGTGTTGAAGTCGAATTTCGGAAGTGTTTTGGAAGAAATCTAAAGGCTTGGTAGAGTGCTTGGCGTAAGAAAGTTACGGCCCAAGGACTAGTGGCGAGTAAGCTGGCAATTAACCAGTTTTTATTTGCAGCAATTCCCGTGGGAGAACTGAGTAAGTAATAATAAATGAGATTGAGGAAGTAATAAAGCCCAAAGAAGCGTGGTAAAAGAGTGTGTTTTTGTGCTAATTGCGAAATGCCGAGAGGGATAAAAACAAAGGCTAAAACCGTGAGTGTTTCAAAGGGACCTGACTTGTGAAGCCAAGCAGAAATCAAAGTTAATAGGGTGAAGATCCCCGCAAAAATGAGTCCTTTTTTCTCGTGTTGTCTAAGCTTATTAAAACTCA
>NZ_ABCK01000071.1 GCF_000170755.1 Lentisphaera araneosa HTCC2155 | reverse complement strand
CTATTAGCAGATGACTTCAAAGAGAATTCTATAAAAGTAGGACGAGATCGCTTGTTCGATATAGCTCGTGAAGAACGACTATTAATCAAAAGGAAGAGGAAGTACTGTCGCACAACCGATTCTAGACATCGTTTTAAAATTTATAAAAACCTCATCAAAAATATAAATTTAACTTCCCCTAATCAGGTTTGGGTATGTGATATTACGTATATCAGAGTAGCTAATAGTTTTGTTTATTTAGCCTTGATTACGGATGCATATTCTAGAAAAATCATTGCGTATAATGTTGGAGAGAACTTAGAGGCTGTAGGATGTATCAAGGCTTTGAAAATGGCTTTAAAAGACCTGCCTAAAGGTTCTCGTCCCATCCACCACTCTGACAGAGGCTCTCAGTACTGCTGTCACGATTACATTGAAATCTTGACGAATAGAAATCTTCCTGTCAGTATGACTGAAGAAAACCATTGCTATGAAAATTCAAAAGCTGAAAGAGTCAACGGAATACTGAAGTATGAATATCATTTACGCGAAACATTTAAGAACTTTAAAGATGCTAAAAAAGCAATTAAGCAGGCTATTTACTTATACAATAATTGTCGCCCTCATACAGCTTTGGAATATTCATTTCCAAGTGTTGTTCATGAAACACAATGTGCATAAATATTAGTCAATTAACATAAACAAAAGTGACAACTATTTTTCAGGACTTGACAAGTTAGACGAGTCCGCGATTGGATAATTTAAAACTAATTTATTTCTGTGCTGTTTTGTGATTTTTTGTGGTTAGATTTCTTTTGACTTTTTGATCTGTGGTTAAATTACTTTAGGAGATAGGTTCCGCATTGAATGCGGTGCTCCTATAGTAATCCAAGTAATTAAATAGATAGGCCTTACTGAATGACTCGTCTTTTGAGATGCTCACCCTGGCTAATGAGACTTATAAAGTTAAGAAAATGTTCTAATAGCTGCTTATAATATTGGCCAAAAAGTGATAAAAAGGCTAATGCCTTGTCCAAGTTCATCACCATGAATATTAAAGCAATAAGTGTTTCAGACGACGCTTTAATTTTCGTGAAAATGCGATCGAGTTTATAGCGTCTTTTGGCTACACCAAAACAGCCTTCTACTTGGTTTCTTATAGCTTCATCTTGGCGTTGTATATCCTTTTGTTCTTTACGTAATTTTTCATCTTTGGGAGGCCTTCCAAGACTGGGACCACTTATCCTTATCCCATGCTTTTTACAATGTGCTCGATTTTCTTTGTTTCGGTAGATTTTGTCAGCATGTGTTGATTCGGGATAATAACCGAATCGTTCTTTGTATTTTTCAATTTGTGAAATCAGTTCGGTCCTTCATTATAAGAGTCAAAGCTAATCGTATCGGTAAAGGTCCAGCCATCGACCACACTG
>NZ_ABCK01000070.1 GCF_000170755.1 Lentisphaera araneosa HTCC2155 | reverse complement strand
CTTTGATGAGGTCATTGAAAAAGACACTGTGGCGAGTCCAAGTGATTTTTGCACCATTCGCAATTTTAATAGTTTGTTCACCAGTAATAATCGAGTCGTAATTTGAGTTGAAATCAAAGATCTCGTTGTCGTCTGCATCAAAAACTTTTAAGTCTTTGTAGCCAGCATGACAAGCTTCCATAGGGACGGCTTTGCGTTTGCGGGAAATTGTGGCAAAACGGATACCACCAGCATCAATTTCAAGTTCAACATCTGCATGGAGTGGGAGTTCTTGTTGGTCGACTTTGCGGACGCAGTCGTAATTTTCTAAGTCCCACGGCATCCGGAAGAGGGTGACTTCGTTTTCGCCTTTAACAAAACGGTAGGCATGGCCTTTGTCTTGGAGTTGTTTCGCTACGCTTAAATGATGCTTTTCTTGTGTGCTTTGGTAAAGAGGATCTTCATCGTAATCTAGGTCGAGCCATTGCATGCATTCTAATAAGGCATCGACCGCTTCTTGTGTGCTTCTCTCTTTATCGGTGTCTTCTACGCGCAGAAGGAATTTCCCGCCTTGGTTTCTTGCAAAAAGGTAATTGAAAATTGCGGCACGAATATTGCCAATATGTACATTGCCCGTTGGTGAGGGGGCAAATCTAACTCTAACTTCGCTCATTTTGGTTCTCGTCAATTAAGTTTTGAGTTGAAAATAGTGAGGGCAAAAGCCCTCATAGAAATAATATTGTGCGCATACATATCATAAGATTGTTTTTTTACCACAGAAATTGCTAGTGAAAATATTCTTAAGTTCAAAGTCATTAAGAGATTAATAACTTTTGGAAGTGGTGGGTGAGCAAGGTAAAAGAGCTTTTTATAGCAATAAAAAAGCCGAGCATTGCTCGGCTTAATAAAAGTCTGTGGTCAGCTTAATCGCAGTGGCTTAAGTCTGCAAGCTTTTGGCTTTCACGATCCCAGAAGTTGGTCAGGCGTGTCATGAATTTTTTGCTGTGGTCTCTGCCGTGTTCATTGACTCGGACAGTCCAGTCGCGGATTTTTTTATCACACTCTTGAGTTTCATTTTCAATGTAGATAGGTGTCTTAGCTGAAACCTGTTTGTAATTCTCGTTGGCATCCGTGATTTCGGAATCAATAAATTCATTAGTTGTGCAGCAGCTCGATAGAAAAACTACACATAGAGTCAAGATTAGTTTTTTCATAATGATTTCTCCTCAAAAGTTAATTGCACAAATCTAGTGCTTTGGACTTTGTAATTCAAACTTAAATATTCCCAATGATTAGTTCGAGTGAGGTTTTTTTTGAAAAAATCAATTAGAACTTAAGAGATCAAGTCGTTTATCGTCTTATTGCTGAGGGAGAATTTCATCATCTGAATGGTAATGAACTTCTTCAGTGTCGCATCTTAGCCACTTCATAAACCAATCAAAGCGTTGTTGGCCTGAGCTCGCTATATACCAGTTGTCAC
>NZ_ABCK01000069.1 GCF_000170755.1 Lentisphaera araneosa HTCC2155 | reverse complement strand
TATCTGACACTTTATGATGATACCGAGCCAGAATTATTTATTCGATTTAGGCACAATGAAAACAAGAATACGAATATACTTTTAGTGGATGGTCATGTTGAAGGCAAGAGGATGAGCCAAATGCAGGCTAAAAATATTTATAATTATGATTAATCAAAGTAGAATATTTTTACGCTAGACTTGATTGAAGACTTTAATTGTCCTATGATTTCTATAGTTAATATTCCCGTTAGACCCCTGATTTTAAGCACAAGAATAGAAGGTAAATCTTTAAACTTTAAGAAAAAATAAAGTATCTCTTGGTTTTGTAAAAGTATAGTAGATTACATAAGTGAAGGTCATTAAATGAAACAGCAACGATTTACCTTGATAGAACTCCTCGTGGTAGTTGCCATCATCGGGATTCTTGTTTCATTATTATTACCAGTTTTGAGTAAAGCGAGAGAGCAAGCACGAGCTGCATCGTGCAAAAATAACTTAAAACAATTTGGTATTGCGACGTTCATGTACACAGATGATGAGAAAGATTATTTGCCTGCCTCATTTACAACTGATCGTGAATACTGGTACGTGACTTTGTATTCATATATGAATGGAGCAGATAATTCGGCTTTTAAACTTTGTCCTTCGGTAAGTCACTCCAAAGGGGTCGTATCTTTAAATTATGCTTCCAATAAAAATATATTTAAGCACACGGATTTTGTTTCGCCTGAATTCCGGTTGAAAATCAACGATTTATCAGAGCCTTCAGCTGCCGTTACGGTGGGTGATGCAGGCATGTGGTGGGCGCCTACCAATACATCCTACCCTTTTATCGAACAACCCTGGGCCTATGTTACTGAGCAGCACCTCTATAATCCCAATGATGTTCTTCAGCCCTACGACGATGTAAGGGATGTCACCACTGGTTTGCGTTTTCGTCATGTGGGAGACAAAAAAGCAAATTTACTGTTCACAGATGGTCATGTGGCCGCTCAGCAAATGACACAAATG
Source organism: Lentisphaera araneosa HTCC2155 (assembly GCF_000170755.1). NCBI lineage: Bacteria > Pseudomonadati > Lentisphaerota > Lentisphaeria > Lentisphaerales > Lentisphaeraceae > Lentisphaera > Lentisphaera araneosa. Next base: position 480 of record NZ_ABCK01000069.1, on the reverse strand, counting down.
AAAGCGAAGAATATGTATAATTATTAAGACTCTTTATTTTTTAGAAGCGCGTTTAAGTTAACCCAACTGTTCTTCGAGTTCGGCAATTTCTTTGGCAATTTTATTGATGACGCGCTTTTTATAAACACATACAGTATTGTACGGGATGGAAAGTTGTTCACCGACTTCGTGCATATCAATACCTGCTGAAATCAACTCAAAACATTGACGTAGGGTATCGTTAATTTGGGGGCTAACCGTGGCCCAAGCTTTTTCAGCGATAAACTTTTTCCACTCGGCCAGACTGATTTTTTCAATCTCAGCATCGACTTTTTGATCTGAATCTTCATTGACAAACAGGGCGGAATGACGGTTGTGAACTCGAAAATAAGAACGTGCTGCATTGCTGGTGACAAGACTGAGCCAAGAGCGGAATTTGCCGCGTTGGCGATCATATCAACTCGGGTAGAGCTTTCCAAGCTTTGATGAGCACATCTTGCA
>NZ_ABCK01000068.1 GCF_000170755.1 Lentisphaera araneosa HTCC2155 | reverse complement strand
CCATGTTAAGGGCGGTTTTTTCCTGTTTGGTCACTGATGCCTCCGTGTAAGGGGGATTTCTGTTCATGGGGGTAATGATACCGATGAAACGAGAGAGGATGCTCACGATACGGGTTACTGATGATGAACATGCCCGGTTACTGGAACGTTGTGAGGGTAAACAACTGGCGGTATGGATGCGGCGGGACCAGAGAAAAATCACTCAGGGTCAATGCCAGCGCTTCGTTAATACAGATGTAGGTGTTCCACAGGGTAGCCAGCAGCATCCTGCGATGCAGATCCGGAACATAATGGTGCAGGGCGCTGACTTCCGCGTTTCCAGACTTTACGAAACACGGAAACCGAAGACCATTCATGTTGTTGCTCAGGTCGCAGACGTTTTGCAGCAGCAGTCGCTTCACGTTCGCTCGCGTATCGGTGATTCATTCTGCTAACCAGTAAGGCAACCCCGCCAGCCTAGCCGGGTCCTCAACGACAGGAGCACGATCATGCGCACCCGTGGCCAGGACCCAACGCTGCCCGAATGTTCTTTCCTGCGTTATCCCCTGATTCTGTGGATAACCGTATTACCGCCTTTGAGTGAGCTGATACCGCTCGCCGCAGCCGAACGACCGAGCGCAGCGAGTCAGTGAGCGAGGAAGCGGAAGAGCGCCCAATACGCAAACCGCCTCTCCCCGCGCGTTGGCCGATTCATTAATGCAGAGCTTGCATGCCTGCAGGTCGACTCTAGAGGATCGATCCCCCTGTGCTAGGATGGTCACCTAGATCAGGAAACAGCTATGACCCCAGTGTGCTGAAAGCTATCGCGTTCGCGATCACCTGAAGGTCGCGAACGCGATAGATTTTCTTTTCTCCGCCCGCAGTGATGAATTCTTCGTCAGTGTAATGCTCCTGCGAGCTTCTGAGTGTATCTAGAATAGGGCAGTCAGGATGAGCAATTTCTTCAAGTTTATCAACTTGATAAAACTGCTGGAAGTTACTGTTCAAATGTTGGAAAGATTTTTCTAAATCTGACATGAGCCCTCGGTTACTTGTATAAATTATACAATCCCATTGGATCTTTCCTAACAAAAATATAAGAAGTTCTGCTTTTTTTATAAAAACTTTATAAGTGGTGAGAAAAGCCCATGCTCCAAGTGATATTTCTTATATAAACACAATGAAATTTCGGAAAATACATAACAGCCTTGACGAGGCGGCGGAGTTTTACTTAATAAACCATCGTGTAAAGCATGAGTAATCAAAGATAAGAAGAGTTCAGTTGTTTACTGAACTCAGAATCAATTAACAAGGGATAATCCTAATGAAGACTTTTTATAATTTACTTATTTTTATTTTCAGCATGGGCGCCTTGGCTCAAGGAAGCTTAATAAAACAAGATGATAAAGCTCTTCCACATTCGCCTTTCGATCAAAAGCGCGTCATGTTTTTGGGGGATAGTATCACTCGTGCGGGGATTTATTTCCGTTACATCGATTACTACCTACAAAAATCATT
>NZ_ABCK01000067.1 GCF_000170755.1 Lentisphaera araneosa HTCC2155 | reverse complement strand
CTAATAACATTTCTAATTCAGTGTAAGACGTTGAAGGTTCAACAAACTTTACCATCTCTACTTTTGAGAATTGGTGGACTCGTAAAATACCTCTTGAATCTTTACCTGCTGCACCAGCTTCTCTACGGAAACAAGGCGTGTAAGCTGTGTAGGCAATCGGTAGCTCTTTCGCATCGAGAATTTCGTCTGCATGAATATTTGTAACGGGAACTTCAGCCGTCGGAACTAGATAGAGGTTGTCTTCTGGTGCGTGATAAATTTCTTCCGCAAACTTAGGCAATTGTCCCGTACCCGTCATCGCTTTAGGATTTACTACGAAAGGTACCCAAGCCTCTTTATAGCCATTCTCTGTATTTTGATCTAAGAAAAAGTTAATGAGGGCACGTTCTAAACGAGCGCCTGCTCCTTTCCAAAGGTAGAAACCAGAACCTGAAATTTTTGCAGCACGAGGTAAATCTAAAATATCTAAATTTTGCCCCAAGTCCCAGTGAGCTTGTGGAGCAAAATCAAATTCAGGTTTTGTTCCCCAGCGACGAACTTCAGGGTTATCTTCTTCAGTCAAACCAACAGGAGTAAATTCTGATGGTGGATTCGGAAGTGATAAAAGTTTGGCATTAACTTGGCTAGAGAGTTCGGCTGCTTTGGCATCGAGCTCTTTGATTTGATCACCTAAGCTGCGAACGGCTTCCATTGCGGAACTCGCATCTTCGCCATTCTTTTTCATGATACCGATTTGCTTAGATGCTGTATTGCGCTGAGATTTGAGCTCTTCAACTTTCACTGTGCTTTCACGAAATCAAAAAGCATCTGTAAGTCAGAATCCACTTTAAAGTTTTCAACCGTTATCAACTCATCTTTGTACTGCCAAGGATACACATAAAGACCTACTTGATTTTTAAACAGGCGTCCCATAGCTTCGAGGATGCCGCCTTCAAGATCATTGTAGTATTCCACATTAAAGAGCTCCATCAAACTAGCCGCTCCCATAGCTACTGCTACGGGTCGATTGGTGTTCATACGGAGGTAGTGACCTAAACGGTAGTATTCTTTATAGTTAGAAATCAGAACTTTATAACCCGAAGCCGCCAACATATCTGCACGAGCTAAGAAATCATGAAGGTCGATACTTCCAGAACCCTGCATGAGGTTATTCATAGTAATTTCCATGATCGGCACAATTTCTTCTGTTCCAACGCCAATTTCTTCTGAGAACTGCTCAAGTGCGGTTTCCATGATATCGATATTTACATTACATACGGGTCGGAAACTACCGCGTTCAACAATTACAGATTTTTTATAGAAGACTGATGAGGGAAGGAGGACTGATTTATCGGGGCCAAACATTGCCGCATCACTTAAACCTAGTTTCACTAAGTTGAGAAGCATTAAACGGTTATCCACTCTGCGGAATTCAATACCTTTGAATTCAACCATATCTATCTCAATACGGTCGCGACTTAAATTATCTAAAAGTGATTCGAGTAAGTTTTCAGGACGATGAGCTAAATTAAAAGCCGAGTGAATCAAATTTACACCCACAATACCCAGGGCTTCTTGTTGCAAGGAATTAGTTTTATCTTTTAAGTTAACGTGAATGATAAT
>NZ_ABCK01000066.1 GCF_000170755.1 Lentisphaera araneosa HTCC2155 | reverse complement strand
TCTCTAGGTGAATGGCGTGATTTGGAAAAACATCAATTTATAAAAGAAGAGTTTGCGGTTTCCAAAGTTAAAAAGAATAAATCATTAATTGGTACTTTAGGGCCTTTTTACATTCCGGCGGCAAGACATGAAATTAAAGAGCTTGTTAAAAAATATGATCTTAGAGCTTTAAATCTTGAGCAAGAAGTTTTAGGGAGCAAAGGTAAGCTTTTTAAATTATCGAGTGATGTAAAAATGCCACGCTGTTTATTGTCCTATATTGGTAATGGCTATAGAGAAATCACTGATATAGAAAGTAATTGGGAGCGCTCAACAGTTCGGATATTTAATGATGATGGATACTCGCCGTTTATTTTAAAATATAAAAAATCAGAAATTGAAGCCCTGCCAGACTTTGATATTGTCATGACGGCAGAACGAATAGGAACACTTGGAGCTTATACTCATATACGTTTACCACTTGTGACACAAAAGTTTCGTAAAGCAATGACGGATCTAAAAGTTCGTGGCCTACAATACGTCCCCGTTGAGTTGGTAGATTAGTTTAAACATCTCTTTAAGGGCGAGAGGTGAGCCTTTCTCGAGGTGAGCCTTTCTCAGAAAACTAAACGAGGTGAGCCTTTCTCAGAAAACTAAAAAAAGTTTATAGATTTAATTAAATCAATAACTTACAAAAAAAGTATCGACGCTCAAAACGTCGGTACTTTTTTCTTGGTAGTGTCCCATCCTTTCTGTAAATTCTGCGATTGCTCTACTTTAAGAGTTATGAATAGCTTCCGAATTTTCGCGAGAATGGGTTCTTTCTCGTCGGAGCGAAATTGAGGAAGTTGTTTGTAACTCGAGGTAAAGAAGTTGCAGAGTGGTGTTGTACCAAAACAACCCACAAGGAATTATTATGCACCACTCTACACAAGAAAACAGTAGTGTCTTATTAGAAATGATCCAGCAAGTCACTGAAAACGGTGAAAGCGGAAGGGGATGAGCCTTTCTCAGAAAAAGTAAAAATCCCCATTCTGGGTAGTGGCTAAACAGCAGTTCGTTCCTGTCAAAGATTTGAAAATCGGTGACGTTTTCCGCTTAGCTAATGGTGAATTTGCAACCCTCGCAAAAATCGCTACCGAGTCAGCTCCTCAAGACGAAACCTTCACCACCTATAACTTCGAAGTAGCGGACTTCCATACTTACTTCGCAGGTGACTCAGGCCTTTGGGTTCATAATAGGGGCAATCCGTGTAAAGAGATACGCGACCGTATGGCTGAAATTGCTCTATCCAAAGCATAATCAGGGACAGGTGATTTTAAGTAAATAATTAGGGACAGGTGATTTTAAGGGAGAAATAAGAATTTTTTAAAATTTGTTACTTATATTTCGAGGAATATGGTGGGATTTTTAAATCACCTGTCCCTCTAGATTCGTTTGAAATTTTAAGTACAATCACGGGACCTGCTTTAGCGGGGAAAGTGAGTAAATTATCGAAAGTTGAATTCTTTACAGAATTACGTAAAAGAAAGTTTTTCCAAGATGATGACTTTGGTAAGACATTGCTCGATGATGTTGAGACAAACCATATGGCTGCTTTACGCACCACAAAAATGTGTTTTGTAGCAGGTACAAAAATCCATGCCCAGCAAGGCTTAGTGAATATCGAAGATATAAAGCCGGGCATGATGGTTCTGGCTCGTGATGAGCAAAATACTACACAATCATTTAAGCCTGTTCTTCAAACTTTTGTAACAAAGCCGACTCTTCTTTATCATCTTTATTACACCATCAATGGTGGTGAAGCTGATGACGAAGACCCTGAACTGATTTCAGGTACAGGCGAACACCCATTCTGGGTAGTGGGCAAACAGAAATTTGTACCAGTTAAAGATCTAAAAGTCGGTGACGTATTCCGCTTAGCTAACGGTGAATTTGCGACTCTCGCAAAAATTGGCACCGAAAAAGCTGTTCATGGTGAAACCTTCACCACCTACAACTTCGAAGTAGCTGACTACCATACTTACTTTGCGGGTGATTCAGGCCTTTGGGTTCATAACATGGGCAGAACTTTATGTGAACAGCTATACAGTGTATTTGAGAAATACATAAAAATTAATGATGATTTGTGGGTCGGATTGGATAAATCCGTTGCTTGGGTTAATAAGAAAAAAACTTTTATCGATAAAAAATTAGCTCACCTAAAATTAATAAATAAAAGTAGGTCAAAATACTTCTCAGAACTAGCAAAAGGAAACTCACCTAGTCGTGCACGTTGGCATGATTTAACTGGGCAAAAATTAGCTGGTGATAAAATAGGTGATTCAGGAAATTTAGGAAGGAATATAGAAAAAAAATACGGGATTACGAAAGTGCCAGATATGGCAGCTCATCATATTGTAGAAAAACGAGACAACCCTTTTGGTCTTGACATTTTGAAAAAACATGAAATTGATGTGGATGAAATTGCAAATGGTGTTTTCTTAAAAAGAAAAGCAATTGTAACAAGGTATGAAACAGATGGTAATGGTGATTGGTTAGATGGTACTGGTGTAGTTCATGAAGGTCCGCACACT
>NZ_ABCK01000065.1 GCF_000170755.1 Lentisphaera araneosa HTCC2155 | reverse complement strand
AGCATCAACTTCGAGCATAGCCCAACGATTTGAGTGTTTGAAGTACTCATACCAACCTTTGAGACTAGGCTGAGACCTTTAATGATTTCTTTACCGATTGCCAGTTACAACGCCTCGTATGCTTTCGCACAGTGTCTTTCATTTTAGCCATACTCTGTTTTCTTGGCCACCTATTTATCCTGCCCGTTCTTTTCGAGCGCTCAAAGTGATAACCAAGGATCGGAGTGAATACTCTCGTACCTCGAGTATCACTCAATCCAGTCGTTAGTATATAATAAAATTAGATGATAGAAACGATTATCCCAGAATCGCGGATGCACGAATTTAGAATTATCTGAACCTATAATTTTAGAGCTAAATTGAATCAGAAATAATGATCTGATAATGATCAGAATTTTTAAATAAAAAACAAGAAAAAGAAAAAATACTAACAAGAAACTGGAGTTGATACTTTCGTTGTGAGTCACAATTTAGATAGAAAGTACGAACTCAGTTTAGACGTTAGTTTGTAATAAAATTAAAAACAAATTGTAGAAATGAGAGTCCAAATAAATCGCAGATGCACGAAGTTAGAATTATCTGAAGTAAGATGATTTTAGAACAAAATCAGATCTGAATTCATTATCTCAAATGAAAGAATTTTATAAATATAGAAATCAGAAATAAAAGACAAAAACTAACAAACGGATCGATCTGATACTTTCGTTGTGAGTCACAATTTAGATAGAAAGTACAAATCATCCTGGACGTTAGGATATAATAAATAGAAATTCATTGTTATATATTCAAAATGAGATTAGATTATATAAAGTTAAAACGGACATAATTATGAATGTACTAGCAGAAATAAAGCAAATGTCATTAAGTGAAAAACTTATAACTATGGAACAACTTTGGAATGAACTACAAAATTCTGAAGAAGGAGTTCAATCCCCACCATGGCACAAAGAAGTTTTAAAAGCTCGTGAAGGCAAAGAAAAATTTGTTAATTGGAATGATGCAAAAAAATCTATCAGGAACTCATGTAGATGAGAATAAAAATCTCTGAAGATGCATCACAAGATTTAATTAACGGATATAACTTTTACGAAGAACAAGAACCTGGAGTTGGAGAATATTTTTTAGATTCTCTATTTTCCTCAATTGATTCACTAGTTCTATATTACGGAATTCAACAAAAGTTTTTTGGAAAGTACTTCAGAATGTTATCAAGAACATTCCCCTACGCTATTTACTACTCACATGATGAAGAAGTTATTTATATTCACTCTGTATTGGATGTAAGACAAAACCCTACATTTATTAAACACAGGTTAGAAGACTAAAATCCTAACAAGAAACTGGAGTTGATACTTTCGTTGTGAGTCACAATTTAGATAGAAAGTACGAACTCCAGTTTCTTGTTAGAGTTAAATAACAATAAAGAACTTGATATACTGACTGAACTAACATACATTAGATGTATACATCAAGGAGAATATTATGATACGTACTCAAGTCTATATAACTAAAGAAGAAAAAGAAAGTTTAGAGTCATTAGCTCAATCAACGGGTAAAAGCCAAAGTGAGTTAATCAGAAATGCTATTGACACCTTTATCGAAAATAATAATACCAAAAATAAAAAAGCTTCATTATTAAACGCATTTGGTATGTGGAAAACAAATGATCATGACTTCCAACAAACTCGTGAGAGTATGGATCGATAATGTCACATAAAAAATATTTAGTAGACACATGTATCATTATTGATTTCCTCAGAGGCAAAGAAGGTGGAAAAGAATTCATTTCAAATGAACTAGAAAACATATCTATTTCTGTAGTTACAGTTGCTGAACTATATGCTGGAGTAAAAGGAAAAAACGAAGAAACCCAATTAGCTAGTTTTTTAGGTTTATTTTCAATAATTGAGCTCAATAAAGATATTTCTATTAGTTCTGGTTACCTGAAAAATAAATATTATAAATCACATAATGCTGGATTAGCAGACTGCATGATTGCTGCTACTGCACTTGAATATGACTTTAATCTAGTAACAAACAACTTTAAGCACTTTCCAATGGTAGAGGATAAAATAAGATTAGATCAATAGTAAGACATAGAAGCATGGGTTACACCCGGCACTTTCTTACTAGAGCTAGTGATCTAGGACTTTCTATACATCGAGTAGAGTAAGTCAGAGCACTAGGCTCTGACTTATCCCTCTCACAGAACCGTACGTACGGTTCACGTATACGGCTCCTGTATATGTTTATTACCATGATGGTACAGAAATCCCTGTTTCAACTTTGTTCATGTCGAATAGTTTCAGTTCATCAAACAAGCTATTAGGCATGGAATAATGCGCATGCTGTGAGCAGGCATTACGCCAAGATATCATCTTAATGGCTTTGAAGTCACCTTGATAGCCTCTTTGTCTAAGAACTCGTTGGAGTTTGGCTGGTTTCTTCCAAAGCTTCATCTGCTTTGAGCGAAGTCTACGGCGTATCCAGGCCATGAGCTCCTCGAAGAGTTTCTTGCAATTAGCAACTCGGAAGTAATTGGCAAAGCCTCGCATCTTGGGACGAAGTTCATCAATGACTCTTTGTAGATTCACTGGTGAGTTTCGCTTGGTGATGAGCTTTACTTTTCCCTTGAATGCTTTGATCTTCTTTTGCTGTATTTGAGTACACCAGCCAAAGATTTTCACTCCAAGAAATTTAATCCCCGTACTCGAGTGAGCTAAATGAGTTTTCTCTTTATTCACTGTGAGTTTAAGGTCTTCTTCCAGAATCTTACTTGCTTGAGCGAGCGCATTCTCTGCAGCGCTTTGTGAACGAGTAAATATCAAGATATCATCTGCATAACGCACAATTCTGTGGCCACGTCTCATCATTTCTTGATCGAATTCATTGAGATAAACATTGGCAATTAAAGGGCTGATAACTCCACCCTGTGGACTACCAAGTTCACTCGGCTCGAATTCGCCTTTATTCATCACACCGCTCTTGAGAAAGACTCAATCAAATTAAGAATACTTCCATCGCTGACTCGTTTACGAAAGCATTTGATAA
>NZ_ABCK01000064.1 GCF_000170755.1 Lentisphaera araneosa HTCC2155 | reverse complement strand
AAACCCAGTGTTTATGAGTTTGTTGATGATTTTAAGTTAATATAAAAATTCAAAATATGGCTATACGTGTCGTGCAGTCATAGTATTATCATTTTTTTAAGGCCTAGGCGTCAGAACAAAGGCTTTTTTCTATTTATTCACTAAGTCAAGGCAGGAGAAAGTACGCCGTGAATGGCGTTTTTATTATTATGAAGAGCTTTAAGCGCTTTTTCTTTTTCTACGTAGGACTTTGATTTCTCTGGCCATGATGATAGCACCAAGATGATGGATATTACTGGCACTTATCGCCATAGCGGCATAACGTTCGAAATTAGGAGTACCCTTATCAGGGCATCGGTCAAAACCATGACTTTCAAGAGCGTTAATAGCTGATTCAACTGCGGGGTGTTGTTTGCGAGCGACGACAAAGGCCTCCTTACTTTCACGCTCTTGAGCAGCTTTATTTCGGCGACCTTTTACAGGGAGGTGAGCTCTTACCTCTAATGCTTCAATGCGGGAGTGATTATTTTGACCATCCTTATCTACCTTTGAATAAAAACCCTTATCAAAACTCATCGATGTCAGCCCAGGGTACAGCTCCTTACTTTTACGAACCATTTCAACCGCCACGTCTTTATCCTGCTCGCCCTTCATGATCCTATGGTCGAGAATAAAGCCAAACTGATCTTCAACTACACATACCTTCACGCCAAGTTCCTGACGAATCCCAGCTTTTCCTTTGCATATCCATTCTGTGTGAGGTTCAAAAATCGAATACACCTTTTCATCGGGTGAAATAGTCTCTCCATTAAGAACTCTACGACTTATTTGCTTAATGAATAAGTCCGTGTAATCCATGTTTAACTGAAGCTTGGGACACTCTTCATCTAAAGAATTCTGGAGAGTTCTTGCTTTGAGTAAATGAGCTCGAGCCACACTAAGGTAATCCTTAATTATCTCCTCTATTTCTAAGCGACGTTTTTCCTTTCGCTCTTCTTTCTTCGAGTTAGAGTGACGCATCTTGCTCAGTTTATTATAAAGGCTATGGAATTTCTTTTGCTGGCTTTTTACTTCACGCCAGCCAGTGATTTCAAAGATGAAGCCAATTGCCTCCGATGCTCAATACTTTGCGTACAGATCTTTAATAGATTCAAATCAGTGGGGAAATGAACATTCGTTTCAAAAACAAAAGAATCGCAACGACTATGTAATTCTCGTTCTTCTGGGAAAAGTAATTCATGGCTGAAAGCAACTACGAGTTTACTAATTTTATTGGCAATTTTTTTTGTAAAAAGGCTAACGTTATCGTGTATTGTTTGGCGTCCTGTAACTATGTCGACATCACAAAAAAGATCAACTCCACAGATCTCCCGAATTTTGTGATGATAATCATAGCAACTTTTGAGCTTGTCATAATCCCAATTACAGCTCAAACGCAAAGTGCCTAAAACAAAAATAACCCAGAGATCCATTCCTTTACGTCCATCATTCCAGGATGTTCCTTTAGGAACTAATTCAGACAAAACATCTTGGATTTCTTTGAGTAAAACTTTGTTTCGATAAATTTCTTGTAAACCACGAAGAGTTTTGGTTATTTCATCACGGCAGTATGTGTCGAGTCTCACTTGTTCAATTGGCGTGACTCCGAGAAGTGGGTTTTCTCCTAATTCTGCTTGTGTACTTGTAAAATTACGCATGCTATATGACACCTTGGATTCTTTTATTTTATCTGTATCCTATTGGATAAATAGTAGTTTATGATGAAGTACTATACATTTAAACAAAAGTTTTATAGGGTACTTTAATACTGTTTTCTAGAAAAACTCACAACTTATTTTCCTTATAAATTATTATACTTAAAAGACTTAGGTTCATTTCGGTCAGGCACTAGTTAGCTAAACTCTGAATACACATGTGCGCTCGTAGCTCTATGATATGCCTTTCTAATACTTGTGTAATCCTACTTTTAGAACTCGAAGTAAACGAAAGTTTCTCCATTAAATATGAACTACAATCATGACAACGAACTCTATGCATTTGTACACAAAACGAAGTCTTTTTGGTGCCCACGGGTAATGATTTGATAAAACGAGTGCCTGTTGCAGTTGCGGTTACATCGGCGCTTTTGCATTTGGAGCAGTTAAAGGTCTTTTTTTTCGACATATATGAATAATCAGCTCATTGCCTTTGTATTCAAAGCGCTTGTGCTCGTATCCAATGATTCCGTGTGTATGTTGATGTAGACTGCTTGACATGTTTTCTCCTTTTTGAAGTAATTAAAGAGAGATGTGCAAGCAGTTTTTTGTATTTGAAACCTTGGGTTTCTGCCCGCTGGCGAAGCATTACGCCAGTAAAGCAACTAAAAATCAAATCTTTACCCGTATAAATAACGAGCTTGCGAGTGGCTTTATGCCGGAGGAAAGCTTTGAACGAAGGCGGTAGTTTTACAGATTTCTACGAAGAACCCTAAAAAAGAAGTTGATCAAAAGCTTATAGTTGAACTGATCAAAGAACAACGCTGCATCCAATCAGAACTTGGAATTCGAAAGTTAAAGTGCCTATTAGCAGATGACTTCAAAGAGAATTCTATAAAAGTAGGACGAGATCGCTTGTTCGATATAGCTCGTGAAGAACGACTATTAATCAAAAGGAAGAGGAAGTACTGTCGCACAACCGATTCTAGACATCGTTTTAAAATTTATAAAAACCTCATCAAAAATATAAATTTAACTTCCCCTAATCAGGTTTGGGTATGTGATATTACGTATATCAGAGTAGCTAATAGTTTTGTTTATTTAGCCTTGATTACGGATGCATATTCTAGAAAAATCATTGCGTATAATGTTGGAGAGAACTTAGAGGCTGTAGGATGTATCAAGGCTTTGAAAATGGCTTTAAAAGACCTGCCTAAAGGTTCTCGTCCCATCCACCACTCTGACAGAGGCTCTCAGTACTGCTGTCACGATTACATTGAAATCTTGACGAATAGAAATCTTCCTGTCAGTATGACTGAAGAAAACCATTGCTATGAAAATTCAAAAGCTGAAAGAGTCAACGGAATACTGAAGTATGAATATCATTTACGCGAAACATTTAAGAACTTTAAAGATGCTAAAAAAGCAATTAAGCAGGCTATTTACTTATACAATAATTGTCGCCCTCATACAGCTTTGGAATATTCA
>NZ_ABCK01000063.1 GCF_000170755.1 Lentisphaera araneosa HTCC2155 | reverse complement strand
ATTATAAATAATAAAGTTCACAATTAAAAACTAACACATGTACATAAACCATTGATGCCTAAATTTTTACACTTCAAGATGAGTCTATAATACAAATGGCAATGCTCAAAATCCACAATAAATTGCTTAATAAGTACAAAATATTTTGGAGGGGGTCTTTAAAACAAAGTTTCAAAAACAGTAAAGGATTACATAATTACTCATAAAGCGGGGCAAAGCCCCTGATAGCTTGGTCCAGGATTGGCAAAGCCTTGCTGGGGGAGCACGAGGGGGACAGCGTCCTTCTCGTATGCGCAGCATCATGCCCTCTAATCTACTTAATCGTGAAGGATTATGAATAACATTCTATGGCCTTGCTTCAGAACTCATATGTTTATTTCATCTATTTATATCCTGGTTCTCACAAACCAGGCTGAGCTATTCCATTCCTTCGGAATTCAGAAGCCGTATATTACCTTATAATATGAAATAATTACCCATTTGACTCTGTGTGTGGCTGTATTTCTCGCCAAGACGCAAAGACGCCAAGTTGTAAAACACTTTACTTATATTTAAGAAAGCTTAAATAACTGCCCACAGAACTATCAGATTGATTCAGATAAAAAACTTAGTTTCTTGGCGCCTTCGCGAGAGCTAATTTTATTTAACTTATTATCACCTAATGAATAATTACCCATTTGATTCTTCGTGTGGCTGTATTTCTCGCCAAGACGCAAAGACGCCAAGTGATAGCTTAGATTTGTTTAAACTTTTCCAAAAAGCTTAAAGAACTGCCTTTAACTCTATAAAATTAACTCAGATAAAAAACTTAGGTTCTTGGCGCCTTCGCGTGATAAAAATTAAAAGTATACTCATCATCACCTATTAATTAAGATCTATGGCGTTCCTTCAGAACTCATATGTTTATTTCATCAATTTGTATCCTGGTTCTCACAAACCAGGCTGAGCTATTCCATTCCTTCGGAATTCAGAAGCCGTATATTACCTTATAATATGAATTATTACACATTTGATTCTTTGTGTGGCTGTATTTCTCGCCAAGACGCAAAGACGCCAAGTGATAGCTTAGATTTGTTTAAACTTTTCCAAAAAGCTTAAAGAACTGCCCACAGAACTATCAGATTAAATCAGATAAAAAACTTAGTTTCTTGGCGCCTTCGCGAGAGCTAATTGGTTCTTTCTCATTTTTTGTGGATAGATGCTCCAAGGAGTATTGTTAAGCTTATCAAAATAGGAGCTAATGATGACCGAACAACTTTTTGCAGAAATGTTAAATCTCGGGGATAAATGGGAAGTTAGTAAACTAGAAGTTTTGGCAGAGCAATCATGTATTGAAGTGACAATTAAAGATACAGCTAAACTTTTAGAAGGTATGGAATGCCCTTGTTGTAAGAGAACCGATTTAATTATAAAAGATCATGCAAATGAAAGGCTATGGGATCATCTACAAATGTGGACTTATAAAACTGTATTAAAATGCCGATTGCCTCGTGCCCTTTGTAAATCCTGTAAAAAAACGTGGACAATTCGAGCTCCTTGGGAAGGTGTCAATAAACATTCCAGTAAAGACTTTGAGGCATTAGCCTTGACCCTCATGCGTCATATGCCCGTGTCAAAAGTAGGTAAATTAATGAAAGTTGATGATCAAAAATTATGGAGGATTCTAAGAGTATATATTGATAAAGAACGGGCCAAACTTGACTGGAGTGAACTCACGAGAATTGGAGTAGATGAGTTGAGTATCGCAAAAGGTCATCGTTATGTAAGTGTTTTTGTGGATATGGAAAACCATAGTGTTCTATTCGCTGCAGACGGCAAAGATGCACAAGTTTTTGAACAATTCACCGAGGAACTTTACCTGAAAGACGGTCACCCTCATGCAATTACTGAAGTTAGCATGGATATGAGTCCCTCTTATAAAAGTGGCGTTGATTCAAATATGCGCAATGCTCGTAAAGTATTTGACTACTTCCATATTGCACAAAACTTAAACAAAGCAATTGGCAAAGTTTGTTCCAGAGAGCGCCGTACAAAAGGTGATATTCGAAACCTCCTAAAAAAGCCTCGTTTATTTCAAAAGAACAGAGACAAACTCAAGGAAAAAGATCAGCAAACTATAGAAAAATTAAAAGAGCTGAACACTGCAACAGCCATGGCATACCAAATGCGCTTAAGTCTCCAAGATATTTTTAAAACGAAGTCCGAAATCAAAGCTTTGTTAGGGTTAAAAGCATGGATATCTTGGGTTCATAATGAAGCTGAAAAAGAAATGTGGAAATACTTTTTAAACCCTCTAAAGAAATTTGCCGAATCTCTTACAAAACATTTTGATGGAATTATTGCTCGATGGAGGCACGGAACAAGTAATGCTGTATTGGAAGGAATTAATTCCGTTTTCTCAGCAGTTAAAAGACGGGCCAGAGGGTTTAGATCTAAAGAATATCTAAAAATGATGCTCTATTTCACTAAAGGAAATTTAACTGGGATACCAAACCTCATCCCCTCAAAGTGAGAAAGAACCAGCTAATTTTATTTAACTTATTATCACCTAATGAATAATTACCCATTTGATTCTTCGTGTGGCTGTATTTCTCGCCAAGACGCAAAGACGCCAAGTGATAGCTTAGATTTGTTTAAACTTTTCCAAAAAGCTTAAAGAACTGCCTTTAACTCTATAAAATTAACTCAGATAAAAAACTTAGTTTCTTGGCGCCTTCGCGAGAGCTAATTTTTATTTAACTTATGAGATGAGCTCTGAATTATTACCCATTTGATTCTTTGTGTGGCTGTATTTCTCGCCAAGACGCGAAGACGCCAAGTTGTAAAACACTTTACTTATATTTCCAGAGAGCTTAAATAACTGCCCACAGAACTATCAGATTAACTCAGATAAAAAACTTAGTTTCTTGGCGCCTTCGCGAGAGATGATTTTTTTAATTTATTAGATGAGCTATACCTTAAGAAACAGGATAATCGCATGAAAATAGAACTACATAAAAAGTAAAGTTGACGAAAAAAATATACGAAAAACGTAATAAAATGTGGATTAGGCTAATTATGTAATTAATTAACAAAACCTTAATTTTTATATAAGATATTGATTTATATAGTTTTACAATTACACATGAGTGTGAACTGAAATTAAAGAAGCAAAAGACATTGACAGCTTAGAGAAAAGTAGATATTATCAGCTCCAATCAAACAAAAAAATGGAGTTACACAATGAAAAAATCAACAGTCCCAGTAAGGCTCCTTCAATTAAAAAAGGTGATTCACTCAGCAAGTCTGCACGATAGGTTCTCACGAAAACATTTATTGCCGTAAGCACTATGAGGCACC
>NZ_ABCK01000062.1 GCF_000170755.1 Lentisphaera araneosa HTCC2155 | reverse complement strand
AAACGATTTCGGCAGTCGTAGTCACCATCACCCGTGGAAGAAAATTCTGTCCAAGAAGTTCCCGAGCAATAAAGTCCCGCAATATTACCCTGATCATGCAAGGCATCGACATAGTCTTTAAATAAGTCCTCTCCACCCATGGGAGGCCATACATAAGGCGGTGACCAAGGAGCTGTGCCTTCGTATTGCATAATGATATTGAGAATATTCGTCCCAAATTCTTTTTGGTAGTACGCCAAATAAGGCAAGACATTTTTATAGGGGTAGAGCTTATTGGGCTGACTTGGCCCTGCATGATGCCCCTCACCGCGAACTGCGTAAGTACAAACCACTGGCGATTCTTTAATCCAGTCGAGAACTTTCGGATTATCCTTGAGCTTAGGTATTTGGCACAACTTTGCGCAGGTCGCAAAATCACGATAAATCTCTGCGGCGGCGTACCAATCGCCATCGAAACCACCCAAGACCATGGCATAAGGCATCTTATAATTAGTTCTTGTGGCACTGGTAAAAACTTTATAAATGAGGCGAGTGCCCTCTTCAACTGTACAGAACTCGATTTCTTTAGGTCCATGTGACTCATCATGCGAGGCCAAATACAAGCCCCCCTTGGAGGACTGCACCGACATGTACTGCATCTGCAAAGGTCCAGGGTACAAACCATACCAGCCTCCAGAAGGGTACTCCACGGCTTTGTAGGGATGCTGACGAGCCCCGGGGTCATCAATCAAACAGCCCTCACTAAAGGGCCAGAATAATTCTAAGTCGCCTCCCTGAGCTTTAAAATCATTAACTAGAGTGACTTTGGGAAACTCAACAAACTCCAGTAATTCTAAGGCTGGCTGACTGTTAAAATCTACATCTATACGCCATTGAGTCAGGGGGCTGTTTTTTGAACACTCTATATATACCCTGGCAGATATCCCCCGCTCAAAAAAACGATCACTTGCAATGTTTTTATATTGTAGGGTAAAAAGTGTTTTATCTTCTTTATCACTTCGTTGACAAGTAAAAGATTCTGCTTGGCTTGAATCAAAGTATTGTGTAGCTCCCACGGCATTGCGAAACTGAGAGAGAACAGGGATTCATTTACATCCGGAACAATAAAATCTCGCCCACTTATAAAAGATAATAAATAGCCCTTTTGCCCATCTAGAGCAAAAGATAAGTGATCGTTTTCATAGGTGATTTTATTGCTATTCGCTTCCATTGTTAATGCCTTTTAGGAATGTAACCTGAATCGTATTTGGCATCGTAATCTGGATTATCAATGGGCTTCCAGGCTTGGGTTTGATCCAACCAAGCTAGTAGCTCTGTCTCCAACTCAAGAGCCTTTTCGGGCAAGTCGGAAACTAAATTTTTGGTCTCGCCCTGGTCATTATCTAGATCGTAGAGTTCAAGCGTGCGCTCCCCCTTCCTCTCAAAATAATAAATCAGTTTATATTTACCCTTCCTAATGGCACAAGCAGGACGATCTGCCCAAAGAATATCGGAATTGAGTGACCAGCTGTATTTTGGATTATGCCAAAAAAGACTCGTTCTTTGCAAAGCTTTGGATTGAGTGAGTAATGGAAAAAGGCTTTCACCTTCGACTTTTTGCTCCTCAGGAACAGCAACTCCAGTGAATTCACAAATCGTGGCATACAGATCATGAGTGATAATAGGAGTCTGTGAAATACTATTAGCCGGAATGACTCCAGGTAATTTAAAAATGTAGGGAACTCTCGTTCCTGCTTCATAGACACTGCCTTTCCAGCCTCTCAAAGGTTCAGCAAAAGTTAAACGAGTATTGCGTGGTAGAACTTGATTACCCGCACGTTGGTAAACTAAAGGACCATTATCCGAAGAAAAAATAAGCAGTGTATTCTTATCCAAACCAGATTTTTTAAGGTAGTCATTAATCAATCCAACGCTTTCATCCAAGTGCATGACCATGGCGGCATAAATCGAGTTCATCTTAGAATCTGGAGTTTGCTTATGATCAAATTTTTTGATATATTCCTCACGAGCACCGTGGGGTGAATGAACTTGATAATACGGTAGGTAAAGGAAAAAGGGCTTGTCCTTATTTTCTTCCATAAAATTTATCGCCTCGCGTGTTAAACGCTCAGTTAAATGCTCACCTTTTGGACCGTTTTTCAAACTATGAATCCTATAGGGAGAAAACCAGGAAGGTGGCCCATGGTAATCCCCTCCAGCAATATTGATATCATAACCATATTCTCTTGGATCTGCTTTAGGGTCTGAGTGACTGAGGCCCATGTGCCATTTCCCAATGCTGGCAGTTACATAATCAGCAGACTGCAAACAATCCGCAATAGTGACCTCTTGCGGATCGATTCCCGTATTGGTATAAGCTGGAAGTAAACGATGGCGAATATCCCGTTGCCCCACCTTGGTCTTAAGTTTATCACCACCCATTGGATAAGCCCCAGGAGTTTTGCCTTTTAGCCCCTTGGTGACGGGTACGTTAATCCCCATGGTCGCCGGGCTCTTGCCTGTATGAAAAGCGGCTCGCGTAGGAGAACACAAAGGGCCAGAGGCATAACCATTAGTAAAAACCATACCTTCACTTGCCAGCTTATCGAGATTGGGTGTTTCGACAAACTTATTGCCGTTAAACCCCACGTCCATCCAGCCGAGATCATCCGCAATCATAAAAATAACATTGAGTTTTTCGTGCTGAGCTTCTTTTGCGAAAAGCGCAAATGGAGCTATCAAAATTAGGAATAATACTGGCTTCATCATTTTCCTTTTACTCATATTTATGCCTATACTTACCTGTCTTGGCTACTTTTTTAGGAAGAGTGGCCTTCCAGGCTAGTAGTCGCTGTTTAAGTTTTTTGGCTATTTCAGGGTTTTGTGCAGATAAATTTTCATCTTCAGCCGGATCATTTAAAATATCGTAGAGTTCCTCACCTACAATTTTGCGCTTATTATCTAAAACCAAGTAGTACTTCCACTTACCTTTACGCATGCCCAAGCCTGGATTATTTTGCCAAAAGAGTGGTTTTTCACGTTTATAATTGTCACCAAGCCACACCTTGGAAACATCTTCACCATCAATATTTTCGGGCATTTTTTCAATTCCAGCTAATCGGCAAACTGAAGGTAACCAATCCAAACCGCTAATGACATTTTCTTGATCAATATAATTGGCTTTCACCTTACCTGGCCAACGAATGATAAAAGGGATTCTCACACCACCATCGTAACATGTTCCTTTGTTACCTTTGAAAGGACCCGTGTCGCCCAGCATATTCTTTTCAACAATTTTGCGTTTTTTAATTTCACCATCTCTACTTTTACGAATTATATTACGCGATTTTGGTCCAGTAGCATCCATGCCAATTCCATTGGGTCTCTGAGGTCCCTGATCACTG
>NZ_ABCK01000061.1 GCF_000170755.1 Lentisphaera araneosa HTCC2155 | reverse complement strand
CTTCTGGTATTGGCGCCGCAATGATTGGTTGGTATGGTTGCGCGATGCTTTGTTACGTGACTCCCAAAGAGCACTTGGGCTTGCCAAATCGTGACGATGTAAAAACAGGTGTGATCACTTATAAGATTGCCGCTCACGCTGCGGATATCGCAAAAGGTCACCCAGGTGCGATGGCGCGTGATAATGCGCTCTCTAAAGCTCGTTTTGAATTCCGTTGGGAAGACCAGTTTAATCTCGGTTTAGATCCCGATACAGCAAGATCGTATCACGATGAAACACTTCCTCAAGATGGTGCTAAAGTGGCGCACTTCTGTTCCATGTGTGGTCCGCAGTTCTGTTCGATGAAAATCACTCAAGAAGTGCGTGATTATGCTGCGGCAGAAGGGCTCAAAGAAGAAGAAGCCTTAGCGAGAGCCATGGAAGAAAAAAGCGAAGAGTTTAAAGGCTCAGGCTCAGAAATTTATCAGCCAAGCTAAGTCTTTTAAGGTCTAAGTGATCTTTTGGAGACTTCATTGGAGAAAAAGAAAAAAATGACCTTATCCACCAAGATCTTAATCGGTCTTGGCTTGGGTGTGGTTGTGGGTTTATTTTTTGGTGAGAAATGTGCGTGGATGTCTCACGTAGGTTACGCCTTTATTAAAATTATGCAGATGACTATCCTGCCTTATATCACCATATCGATGATTAAAGGTTTGGGTGGTTTATCGCTTGAACAAGCGAAAAACCTTGCCGTTCGCGGTGGAGTGGTCATTTTATCTCTGTGGGCCATTACATTAGCCATGCTGCTATGTGTACCCTTTGTTTTTCCTGAACTGAAGAATGCCAATTTCTTCCAAGCTAGTTCGGTCGCTATGCCTATGGAAGTGAATTACTATGATTTGTATATACCTTCAAATCCTTTTAGTTCATTAGCAAATTCTGCTGTTCCAGCAGTAGTTATTTTTAGTATGGCAGTAGGGATTGCATTGATCACTATTGAGCCCAAAAAGCATTTAATGAATAATTTAATTACTCTCAATGAGGCGATCTCGAAAATCACTAAAAAGCTTGTGAGTTTATCGCCGATAGGTGTTTTTGCGATTACCGCGAATGCTGCAGGGACTATTTCTCCTGATGAACTCCAGCGCTTACAAGTTTATATAATTACTTATGTTGTTTGTTGTTTGTTGTTAACTTTTGTGGTTTTACCTGCACTTATTAGTGCGATTACTGGTTACAAATATAAAGATGTGATTGAATGTGTGAAAGATCCTCTAATAGCAGCTTTTACTCTAAATAATTTATTTATTGTTTTACCAATGCTTGCTGAAAGTTCGAAAAAAATAATGGAAATGAATGGGCGACTAAATGAAACAAACGAAGAGCTTGCAGATGTAATTATACCCATTTCATTTAACTTTCCTAATTTAGCTAAAGTCATGGGTCTATTATTTGTTTTATTTGCGGGTTGGTTTGTTAATACTGAAGTACCCTTTTCAAGCTATCCTTCTTTTGCAGTTTCTGGTTTGTTAAGTAGTTTTGGCTCATCAAGTTTATCTATACCTTTTTTACTTAATAGTTATGAAATACCAGAAGATATGTATCAGTTATTTATGTTATCGGGAATTATAAATTCGCGTTTTGGTATACTTCTAGCTTCGATGCATTTAGTGACATTGACTCTCGTTTCAATACGTTTTATGACCGAAGGATTCAAAATCACTTTAATTCAACTATTGAAAGCCAATATTCCTTCAATGTGTATAACATTACTTGCCTTTATTTCGATGAATTTTTATTTTTCAGCGACAATTAAAAATGTTGATAATAAACGTGAAGTCTTAAGTCGCTTAAAGGTACATACTCCCGTTGAAAATAAAGTGCATTTTGAAGTGCCCAAGTTAGATGCTGATTTGGATGAAAATCTTAAAGCTAGGGTGATGAAGCGTGGTTACCTTCGAATTGGTTATCGTAAAGCAAATTTACCATTCACCTACTTAAATAAGGCTGGAGAAGTTCAGGGTTTTGATATTCAGTACGCTCATGAACTTGCGAGAAACCTTAAATGTAAAATTGAGTTCATTCCTTTTGATAGAAACAATATGGCTGAATTGTTGAAAAACGGCTCAATCGATATCGCCATGTCGGGCTTGGCTTCGCTCGTGATTTGTTAAATGAAGTACGTTTTTCAGACCCTGTTATGACGGTAAATTTGGCGCTAGTAACTCGAGATCACATGAAGAAGGAACTATCGATTCGAGAAAACCTTTTAGCTAACCGTTATAAAATTGCTGTTATGGATTCGAATCCTTTTATTAAGGCTATTGAGCAAAAGGCTCCTAATCTTGAAATGGAATTCATCTCTGATGAGAGGGAATATTTTAGTGAAAAGAATGATTTTGATGCTTTGTTGATTTCTGCTGAAGCAGGTAGTGCTTGGACGCTTTATCACCCAGGATACAGTGTTGTTATCCCTAAGCCCAGTGTACATCGCTATGCCTTGGCTTGTGCAGTGGCCGAAAGAGATGCCGATTTCCTAACTTACCTCAATCAGTGGCTGAAAGTTCAAGAGATCAATGGTTTTGAAGAAGAAAACTATAATTACTGGATCTTAGGTAAAGGTGCAGAAGTTGAGAAAAAACGCTGGTGTTTAGGTAGCGACGTCTTTAAGCTTTGGTAATTATTCACCAAAGGCGTGAGTGCGAATCTTGATTTGGTGCTGCCAAAAGAACTTCCCCAAAATGACTTCTACAATATCAAAACGAAATGAGCACTGTGTAAGGCTGTGTTTTTTGAGGTAGTATTTTGCGCACTTCGCAATGCGTTGGCGCTTTTTGGAATCAATAGCTTGAGCAGGGGAAGTATCCTCGGTCTTATTTTGATGACGAGTTTTCACTTCCACGAAACACAGAGTCCCGCCGTCTCGGGCAATAATGTCGATCTCGCCAATATGTTCAAGCGAGTAATTCTTTCGTAAGATCTCATAGCCACATCGTCGCATTTGACGCTGTGCCATGGCTTCGCCTTTACGGCCGGTTTTAAGGTGTTTGGCCTTTTTTTTCAAGGGAAAGTGACACGCGTATAAAAACCCGAGGGAATTGTACGCTTAGAGCTCTCTTGAGGGATAGTCATTTCACCCGATTCAGTTGTCAGATCCTCGCCCCAAACTGTGTAGATGAGGTTGTCTAAAACTTTTGGAGTGAAGTGCGGTGTATGACATGTGAATAAGATGAAGGCAGGTTTATCGCTCATGACGGCTTTGCAACGCTCGAGGAAGGGCATGATGTCGTCTTCGATTTTCCAGATTTCACCTTTGCTACCACGTCCATAAGAGGGTGGGTCCATAACGAGAGCATCGTACTTATTGCCACGGCGAATTTCACGGTCGAGAAAACGGTTAACATCATCGACGATCCAGCGGATATTTGAGATGTCATTAGCCTCGGCATTCAGTCGAGCCCAATCCACAATGCCTTTGGCGGCGTCGAGGTGTGTGACTTGTGCGCCACCTTTTGACATAGCTAATGAGCTGCCTCCTGTGTAGGCAAACATATTGAGCGCTTTGATTTCTGGCTTGGACATATCCTTGAGCCACTGCCAGTTGCTTGCGGCTTCCGCAAAAACACCTAAGTGACCAAAATTGGTGGGTCGCAGGATCATTTTTTGACCGTGGTAAACAATATCCCATTGCTCGGGGAGTGAGTTGAATTTCCATTTACCCCCACCCTTATTACTGCGTATGTAAGTATCCTTGGCTTTATTCCAATCTTGCTTAGCTAAGCTTGGTGCCCAACAGGCTTGTGGACAGGGGCGAACCATGACTTGGCCACCAACATTTTCGAGTTTTTTGAAGTACCCTGAATCGAGGAGGGTGTAAGTATTGTT
>NZ_ABCK01000060.1 GCF_000170755.1 Lentisphaera araneosa HTCC2155 | reverse complement strand
TAATACTCAGCTGTTTATCACACTCTCTGATGATCTCTTTTGGAGTAGGCCAAGAAAAGGTCTAGATCTCTACTTTTGTGAAAGCGTTTAGGGTCATCAATAGTTAAGACAAAAGATAAAGCTGTAATGGGACCAACACCTGGTATTTGCTGAAGTTTTATAGCTTCTGGACATGACTCTTCACTTATTTGAAGAATCCGATCATCTAATCTATTGATTCGATCTGTTAAATCTTTACATTCTTCGAGAAGTTCTCCAAGAGTCGGAATTAACTCATCAGGAAGGTATTCAAACATTCTTTCGCCAAAACGATTTGATGCGCAACTAGGTAAATTGGTGGCACCAAGGCTTTTTAATAATCCACGCACACAGTTGATACATTTTGTACGAGCTACAACAAAGTGTTCACGGGCACGAATTACGGAAAGCATTTGTTGGGCTGATATACTTCGATGTTTAATTCCGTGAAGTAGCGTTGGGTCCATTCGAGCTACACGCGCAATCTTTTCCGCATCTCTTTCATCGCATTTATTTGTGTCAGCCCAAATCATTTGTAGTTTGCGGGCATTGGCTATAATGACATGAAAACCCATATCCTTAAGCTTCGTAGAAATCCATAGTGAACTGGCACCAACCTCCATTGCGACGCGCACCTTTGAGCAAGCTTTATATTGTTCAAAATACTCTTCTAAGCAGACAATATTATTTTCAATTTTTGTTTGATCAATTTTCTCTCCAGCGGAATTCAAAACACAAATATCATGTTTTTTGTTTCCAAGATCAATTCCTATTGTGATTTCAGGTACTTCGATAGTAATTTTAGACATGGCAGTTCTCCGTTAGTTTTTTCGTTAACTTAACTAATATCAGGCAAGGTCTGCTAGCAAGTGGACTTTGCCGAGGGCTGCCTTCTCATACTATCTGAGTTATGCTACGTACCTTCGGCACGGTCACTGCTCATCCTCCAAATAAAGAGCATCATCGTTAAATGGATAATCGAATATAAAAGTATAGATGGCTAAATTATGGCTCTTAAGAAAGATTTAAAGAAAACTCAAAAAAGCCTTTTTTTTGAGTTGAACAATAATGAATCTCATCTATAATTCAGCTCTCAAAACCCCGGTGGGGTTCCCGAGCGGTCAAAGGGAGCAGACTGTAAATCTGCCGGCTACGCCTTCGAAGGTTCGAATCCTTCCCCCACCACTTCAAACGCCAAACTCTAGCGAGTTTGGCGTTTTTTTTGTTATTATTCCAGTATAGCTCCATTGCATAGTCCAAGAGGTGTCGATCCTATTTATTTTGTAGGCTGAGAGCGCTGCTATGCGTATTCTATTTGGAGCTCAAAGTTCAAGAGAGTATGTTTTAAGATTCAAGATTTTTAATAAGTAGCTCTTGAAATAAAAGCATACTGGTACTAGTCTAGATTGTAATTATAATCAATCAGGGCTTTTTATATGGAATGTACAATAGATAAAAACGATGAAGATTTGGAGCCAATGAGAGAAGCTGTGCACTACCAGACGAAAGCTGAAGATAAAATAAGTCTGAGTAATAAGTTTATTTACAGTAGCGGAATCATAGTTAATAATCTATTGGGAACAGCGATTGGAGCTATGATGATTGTGTTTAACCTCGGTTTAGGCATGGATCCCTTTAAAGCGGGATTACTCGCGGCCTTACCGCGTTTGTGTGATGCCTTTACGGATCCACTCATGGGTTTTATTTCCGATAATCATCGTTCTAAATGGGGGCGTCGTCGCCCCTTTATGTTTATTGGAGCGATTTTGACGGGTTTATTTTTTATGCTTTTATGGAAGCTCCCCGTCGACAGGGGGCTGGATTATGTTTGGTGGTACTTTTTGATTGGTTCCATCATTTTTTATGGGGCGTATACAGTTTTTGCGACGCCTTTAGTGGCTTTAGGTTATGAGATGACCCCAGATTATCATGAGCGAACGCGTTTAATGGGCTTCACGAGTGTGGCGGGTAACCTAGTATATTTTGCGACGCCTTGGTTTTTTGCCTTTATGAAAAATGATAAATGGTTTGATAGTATGGCAGAGGCAGCAGCGACTTTGGGGCTCATTATCGGTGCTATTACGATTGTTCTTGGTTTGATCCCAGCGATTTTTCTGAAAGAGAGAGCTTTGGTGAAAGAGGAGAAAAAAGATTCGAAAAGTCTAGTCGTGGTGATGGGAGAGTTCTTTAAGGGCTTTGGGGCGACACTTAAGTTTAAGCCTTTCCTTAAATTGTGTATAGCGACTTTCCTAATCTTCAATAGTTTTATGCTGATCAATAGTTTTCAAACTTATATAGCGACTTATTACCTCTTCGGTGGAGATATGAAGCAGGGTGGCTTATATATGGGGATTGTAGGAATGATTACCACCGGGGCGACCTATTTGATCATTGTTTTATCCACCTGGATGTCGACGAAAATGGGTAAGCGCAAAGCTTTCTTTATCTGTATGGGGGTATCGTCAGTGGGTTATATTCTAAGATGGTTTTGTTATTCAAAAAGTTTACCGTGGCTTATCTTTATACCTGCACCCTTGGTGGCTTTTGGTATGGGCTCCCTCTTTACTTTGATCAACTCAATGGTGGCAGATGTCTGTGACTTGGATGAGTTGGAATCCAATGAGCGTCGTGAAGGGATGTTTGGCTCGATTTTTTGGTGGGTGATTAAGCTAGGCTTGGCTGCGGCCTTAGCTTTGTCAGGTTATTTATTAAATGTGAGTGGTTTTGATATCGAGCTCGCGAGTCAGCAAACAACTCAAGCCTTGTTCTTGCTTCGGGTTTTTGATGTGGGGATTCCCCTTGTTGCGACCGTTTTAGCGATATGGGCAGTTGCCTCTTACAAAATTACCGAAGAAAAAGCACACGAAATCCGTGAGAGCTTAGAAAAACGTCGTGGAGTTGTTTAATTATTTTTAAATCATCCAAAAAAGTATACTAGTTTGGACTTTTGTAGTACACAAATATATACCAGTACTGGAATGATTATTTTACTCATGTAGCTTAATGAAAAATAACATGGGATGAAAATGATGAGTAAAGACAATAAATTAGCCCGCGGGCGTGGGAAAAAAACTTTTCTTTATAAGCAATTTGCCGAGATTATTCGCAAAGAAATCGAAGATGGTAAGTATAAACCGGGTGAGCGTTTGCCCTCGATGGATGATTTATCGGTACGTTATAATCTCAATAAAATCACTGTCCGTCGTTCACTACAAGAGTTAGCCGATGCGGGCTTATTGTACTCAGTTCCTGCTCAAGGAACCTTTGTTTCCGAGTTTAGTGGAAGTTCCAAAGCAGTAGAGCAGAGTGAATCGGGTATTATGAATATCGGGCTTATTTCCAATGTCTTGATTCCTGGATCAACGGGGCCTTATCACATGTCGGTACTCGAGGGCATTCGCTCTGAAATTGGTCGCCACGATGCGAACTTCATTTTATTGCCGGCGCCGGGAAGCCGTGAACGCAAAGAAATCTTAAAAATGATTCATGGGGCGAATTTATCGGGTGTGATTTATATGGGTCCAGTGCCTCAGCTCTTCTTAGAACAGCTGATTAAAGATGGGCCACCCTCAATTGTGGTGGATTATCATTTTCATGGTCTTCGCGCGGATGTGGTTCAGGCAGATAATCGCGAAGGCGGTTTTGTGGCTCTCAATGCCTTAATTGAAAATGGTTGTAAAAAGCTGGCGGTTATTGCTGGAGATAAAGAACAGTCCACGACCGATGAGCGCCTTGATGGTGTATGGTCGGCAGCTAAAGCGCACAATATCCCCTTAGAATCTATTCGTGTAGAATACTCAGATTATCAGATAAACGGCGGTTATGAAGCCATGGAGCGCTTAGCTTCAGATATGCCTGATGGTGTTTTTTGTATGAATGATGAAATGGCTTTTGGGGCGAGTCGCTTACTCAAGGAAAAACTGGGTGATAACTTCATAGAAAAAGTTTCTTTGGTAGGTTTCGATGATATCAATTGGGCAGCTTTAGTGAACCCTGCTTTGAGTACGGTTTCTATCGATAAAGAAGCTATGGGACGCATTATTGCAAAGCGTTTGTTTGAACGCATCGAGAAGCCAGAAATACCGCGTTGTGTGACTCTGATGCCACCATCGTTTATATCGCGAGAGACTCTTTAAAGCTTCTCAAATTAAAATTTAGCCCCGTAGATCATTTGATTTACGGGGCTTTTTTGTGCCTAGGCTCATGATATGTAAGCTGATTAAAAGATTTTTGATGAAAAATATTAGGTAATCACCCTTGAATACATAAAGTATACTAGTATAGATATAGTACTTTAAA
>NZ_ABCK01000059.1 GCF_000170755.1 Lentisphaera araneosa HTCC2155 | reverse complement strand
AATGTGTTGCATAGGAATGACGCAGGGAATGCACCGACACCTGTTTGGCGAGGCCACTATCAGCCAAAGCCGCTTTAAAGGCCGACTGCACCCCGCCCTTATCCATGTGCAAAGTCGTTTTGGAATTGCTACGACTTTTCCCGGCATAACGCGGAAATAGCAGTAGCGGATTGCGGTGCATCACCCAGTAATCCCTTAGCATCTGGTAAGTCACTTGGGGCAAGGGAACGAGACGGTCTTTGTAGCCCTTGGAATTGCGCACATGTAAACGCATGCGATCCTTGCAAATGTCGCCTGTTTGAATTCTCACACCCTCGCTGATGCGTAGACCCATGGAATAAATTGCTGTGAGACAAGTTCGATAGCGAGCTTTTTCCAAATGAGACAAAATCAGTAAAGTTTCATCTTGGCTGAGGATATCGGGTAAGGATTTTACTCGGGGGATACGAACAATTTCGAGCCATTTCCACTCGCGCTTGAGCACGTATTGATAAAAAAAACTTAGGGCACAGCGATCCATCTTCACCGTGCTCCAGGAATAAGTATCCACCAATTCAGAAAAGTAGAGCTTGAGCTCCTCTTCTTTAAGTTGATCAAGAGGCGAAGCAATCAAATCATTGACGCGACGCAAAGCTCGCAAGTAGTTGTCCACTGTACTCTTTGCCTTAGCTTGGAGCTTAAGCTCCAATTGCATCGCTCTATAATATTTTTGGAATGAATCATTCATCATTTTTCTCCGTTTAATTAAGCCAGAACACAAAACTGTGTCCTTGATAAGCTACAGAGAAAAACTACCGTAAAAGAAGACCAAACTACAAATTAAAAGGCACCGAGGAAAGTTTTGACAAGGGGAGAAAATGACTTACACAAGCACAGCCTGCCGCAGGGCGGCTTCGTTCAACCAAGGATCGGAGTTGAGATTCTCGTTCCTCGAATCCAACTCAATCCAGACGTTATGTGATAATAAATATTAACTATTTGTATTGCTGCTATTAAAAAGTAAATTATAAAAAACGAATTTGAGATTATTATGATAAAGGTTGTAAAACGGGTTTCAAAAAAACAAAATACTGATTTAGCTTTTTGGTTAACACAAACACCAGAAGAACGCTTATCATGTGTAGAATTATTAAGGCGTCAATACAATGGAAATTCACCCAGACTTCAACGATCTGCTAAACTTATTCAACGAACAAAAAGTTAAATATATAATCGTTGGCGGGTATGCTCTTGCATACCATGGAGCACCAAGGTATACAGGCGACATTGATCTGTGGATCAAAATTTCTCAAGATAATGCAGAAAAAGTTGTTAGTGCTCTAAACGAATTTGGTTTTGGCTCTCTAGGCATTAAACAAGAAGACTTCATTCATGAAGATCAAGTTCTCCAATTGGGTTATCCTCCAGTTAGAATCGATATAATGACATCCATAGATGGAGTAAATTTTGATTCTGCATATAAAAATGCCGAAAAGACAACAATGGGAGATTTAGAAATCATCATGATTTCCAAAAGCGACTTGATTAAAAATAAGAAAGCAACATCAAGACACCAAGATTTAGCTGATTTAGAGTCTCTAGGAGAACTGTAAACACATAACAAGAAACTGGAGTAGATACTTTCGTTATGAGTCACAATTTAAATAGAAAGTACAACTCAGTTTAGACGTTAGAACATAATAATGAACAAATTAATAGAAACACTTACAAACGGAATTAAGTCCGATACGATACTCCCTGAATCAGTCTTAAAATCAATTGATTTAGATAATTATCTAGACAATCGAGATGCAGATGAAAAATCAGAAGAAGAATGGAATAAACTAAACGATCAGTTACCTGAATTAGACATATTTTCAGTAGAAGGTTTTGAGGAATTACATTTATTAGTTTTTCAGAAATGCACCAAATTTTGCGGAGTCAGCGATTTATCTTGTTACACAGCAGAAGATTTTGGATTTCTAGTACAATTAGAAATAGCAAATATTAAAAATGAATGGTCAGATAATCTATTAAAAACATATATAAATGGATCCTTACCTTAAATAGAAAAAGTTCTAACCATTAGATCCACCTGATACTCTCGTACCTCGAGCACAGGTGATCTAGGACGTTCGGTAAGAATAAAAAAGGGAAATACTTCATGTTAAAAGTAATAATATTATCATTAATAATTCTTCTATTCTCATGTAGTGAAAATAACTCACAAATCACCTCTACTTATTTTGAAAAAGAATATGCCAAAGAAATAGATTTTTTGAATCAAAATATTGCAGATATATACTCTCAATGTAAAGCCAATGGTAAAGTTTCAAAAGAAATTAACGATCAACTTTTAAACTCTAAAATTCTAGAGATCTCAATATGGGAATATTTAAAAGATGATAAAAATGGATATTCTTTAAAAAGCTCTGAAGAGACAATCGGATCCTCTACAAGTAATCTCATAAATCCTTCAAAAGTCGGTGAAACAACTATAACAAAATGGTCTCACAATAAAGGCGATATATACGAATATCAAAAAATGGTTACTGTAATTGACACAAAGAAAATTGGATATGCTATAAAAATAAAATAAACCGAACCATTAGATCCACCTGATACTCTCGTACCTCGAGCACAGGTGATCTAGGACGTTAGTATATAATAAATAATAATGAAAGAAACGAGAATCCATGAATCGCGGATGCACACATTCACAATGATCAGAATTTAGATGATTTTAGAACAAAACAGAGTCAGAAATAATTATCCCAGATGATCGGATTTTATAAATTTAAAAACAAGAAAAGACAAAATACTAACCAAAAACTGGAGTTGATACTTTCGTTGTGAGTCACAATTTAGATAGAAAGTACGAACTCAGTTTAGACGTTATACTAGAATAAAATAAAAACATACAACATGAACTATATTGAAATATTAAACACATATAAAAATTCAGCAGATATTATTCAAAAAGTAAAACTTATGGAAGATAATAATTTCGAAAAATGGCTCATTAGAAATGAAGTTCTAAAGTTTATTAATTCTGATAAGAATGAACTAAAAGATATGTCTAAAAAAGATATGATCAAAAGAATTGAAGATATATATAAAGCCATGGATGAACTATAAAACAAAGTATAACCAGAAACTGGAGTTGATACTTTCGTTATGAGTCAAATTTTAGGTAGAAAGTACAACTCAGTTTAGACGTTAGTCTAAAATAAAATGGAACAAAAAGATATACATATTTCTACATATTACCTCCTGTTAATCACAAGTGTAATAACCCCATTTTTTATCATAAAATCCAATCCACTATTGGCAGCAGTAAGCGGAATAACCCTTTCTCTACTATGGATTATATTCATGCCAAAAACTTGTCGAAGTGGTGGAATGTTTACTCTTGTAGTAACTATGTTTCATATAGGAATCGGTATTTCATGGATAGCAAATCTTATAAAAATAATAATTAAATGAAAGAAAATAAAAAAAAGACTAACGAATAAGATTAGATTTCGCTGATATTAAAGGGAACCCAAAGTAGCCGGAATCTTAATCAATGGTTGGACGAGCCCCATGCTCGGACCCCGCCCTATGTATTTAGCTTTTTAGCCTGAGGGAGATGAAGGGGTCAATTTTGCCCCAAAAAAGGCAATGGATACGCCTGTTTGACTAGATGGACTCACTACTTTTGTGAAGGTCGATTCTTTTCCTAGGATTAATCGCAATCGAAAGATTTTTTGAAGGGCATTTATACTGAAATTCCTCAAATTTGGGCATAGGGGATCTATGACCCAAAGTTTTGTACTGAAAAAATTAATGAATAAACTTAGGAGATTGAAACTATAGGCGGCGAGCGTGCCCCTACTGACACTAAAGATTCTTGCTTGAGACGTCCTTCACTAATGACTCGGCCAATGGGCAGCATAATGCCCTGACAAAGACTGCAGCGTAGCGCAGGTAATTTTGGCGGAGGATCATTGGGAATTTTGACTTCCAGTAAGTTCTGCATAAGAAAGAGTTTTTTCTTGGCTGCAGGAGCGAGAAAACCGTATTCCCGCACGCGATGGAAGCCCCTTGGCAAGACGTGCTGAGCGAGGCGCTGTAAAAACTCCACGGGTCCAAAATCTTTGGAGTCCATCCGCTTGGTCTGCGAATCCTTATACCGCAGTCGAACTTTATCCTCTTTTTCGGACAAGGATTGCTCTGAAACTACACCTCGCATGAGGTAGCGACCAAGGTATTCGAGGGCATGAAGCCCTTGGCCTACACTTCGGCAATCCACATTCCACTTTTTTGCATAAAGCGAGGATTGGAAGCCAATTTTGTGCTCAGTTAAGGCTGCGAGAAATTTACCCCGATACAATGCGCCTAAAGCTTTATTGTTGACGAGATAATTT
>NZ_ABCK01000058.1 GCF_000170755.1 Lentisphaera araneosa HTCC2155 | reverse complement strand
AGTTTTAAGTAGTCAGATTGCGATCCTGCAGGTCGTTTAATAATAAAAGGAGAATTGATGATAAGATCAATTCTCCTTTTTTATGCAAGGGCATGTTTCACGATTTATCGTGTGGGAGAAACAGCAGGCTAAAGAGGCTGTGTGAAAAACAAGGGCATGTAGTTCACGGTTTATCGTGCGGGAGAAATCAGCAGGCTAAAGCCTGTACTACGAACAATGGCATGTAGTCCACGCTTTAGCGTGTGGGAGAAATCAGCAGGCTAAAGCCTGTACTACGAACAAGGGCATGTAGTTCACGATTTATCGTGTGGGAGAAATCAGCAGGCTAAAGCCTGTACTACGAACAAGAGCATGAGCTCAGCGTTCCAAAGACTTAGCCGAGTATGAGCTCAACGTTACCATTCTTGTCTGAGTTGCGTTGTGCGCAGGTGGGCCTGCGCGGTCCAGTTCCTTATTTTATTGCTTGACTTGGAAAGGCAAATACGGGCCAGCCGTTTTTGTCCTGAAGATTGGGCAGAGCGGTCTCGTACCAGCCCATGCGAACGAATTTGGGTTTACTTACTGATGGAGATGAAACTACTACGGTATTGCCTTCAATTTTTGCTTCTGCACTCACAAAAGTTTTTCCATCTTCAGAAACTTCGAAATGGCTTGGTGCTTTACCATCTTTAGTACTTAGCCCCTGATCGATATCATTAAAGCTCACAATGATTTGATTTCCTCTTTTTGCGGCTTTCGCAAACTCTGGACCTGAAGCAACAATATCTTTACCATACTGCTCTTTCAATGCTCGTAATGTCAGGCGATTGCCTACCGGTAATTTGTGTGGTGGATGAATATTGTTAATAGGAATATTTGTGTCGTGGATAGGCACAACAGTCATGCCGGCAATCTCTTTGGCAGCTTTGTACTGCGCGGCCCAGACGTTATCACTCAAGGTAGTGTTCAGAGTCCCTGGGGTATTAGTTTTACGGTTTCTTCCATAATCAAAAGGAGCTATTTGAACTAGGTGTAATGGAATATCTTTAACATTGAATACCTTTGACCATCCCTTTGAAAGTGCCTGAAGTTTTTGAAAATAATCTTTTGAAGTGCGGTTTGATTCCCCCTGGTACCAGATCGCGCCCTTTAGTGCAAATGGAGTGAGAGGAGCAATCATTGCGTTGTAAATATCATTTTCTGCAATTCCTAGAAATCCATGAAGGTTAACTGGAATGACGAGTCCTTTCTTTGCAGCCTCAAGTGCAAGTGATAGGTCATTTTGTAATTCCGCTATCCTTTTCTCAATGGCTTGAGCATTAACTTTCTGACCTTTCCTCTGCCTGATTCCTATTGATGAAAGAACCTTAGCATCAATCTCCTTTCCCTGCTTTACATCCTTAAGAATGACAATTAGTGAGCTCAGCTTTTTCTCTATTTTATCCTTAACCTCATTAGCTTCAAGTTCTCCACTCTTTCTGTATTTTAAACCTAAGGCTTCATATCCTTCGTCAGGAATAAAAGACTCAATTCTTCGTCCACCCCAGTTCGAGTCTATAAAGGCTACTGGTACGCCAAGTTCTTGCTGAAGTTTGAGGGCAAAGCAGAAAGCTACTGCCGAGATTCCTTTTTGGAGGCCGAGTTTAATACCTTTTTCCCCAACCATATCATGGCTGGTTTTCCATAGCCCCACGGTGTCATCAAGAGGAAATCCGGAAGTAATATGAGTATTTACATGAAAGGCCCTCACAAATTTATTGTCCGCATGCTTCATGGTGTATTCGCGTTCGGCCTTATCAACACGCATAAAATCCCATTCCATATTGGATTGACCTGAGGCAAGCCAAACTTCACCAACAAGTACATTGCTGACTTTTATTTCGTTTGAACCTTTGATACTCATAATGCGGTTTACTGAAGAGGCCTTCAAGGGATCAAGCGTGATCATCCACTTGCCTTTTTTGTCCGGCATTGTCTTCTTCGTCTGCCCGGCAAAGTTCACCGTTACCTCTTCTCCCTGATCGGCCCAGCCCCAGATAGGAGCTTCCACACCGCGCTGTAAAACCATGTTATTATCAATGATTTTTGGTAGAATGACGTCTGCTTGAAGTGCAGTGTAAGTGAGTAGTATGAGAGCTGATAATAATTTGTTCATGGGATTCCTTTGTAATTAAATGTGTTTTAATAAAAGACATTATGAAGCTATTTTCTTAACAGCAGAAAGGTAATTGCCGAGAGAGTAATTGTAATTATTATGTTGCGAATTTAAGAAATCATAGCAATTGGGAACAATTTAGGAAAGTTCTGTTAAGATTTAAGCGTGTTTAGGGTTCTATCTTTAAAGATAAATCATGGTGTTATTGAACCATGTTTCTAAACTAAGGTTAATTTTGATTCGTTTTATTTTTATACTCATTTTTTTAGGTCTGAGCCTAAGGGGCGAAGATTCTAATTCATGGCCTCAACGACCAGTTAAAGTCATTGTTCCCTTTGGCGCGGGTGGGGGCAGTGATACCTTTGCGCGTCAGCTGACTCGAGTTATCAAAGAGCAGGATTTACTGTCGCAGCCAATGGTGGTGATCAATGTGGGGGGAGCAGGGGGAACCATAGGAAGCCGTCGTGTGCGTTATGCCAGGCCAGATGGTTATACAATGCTGATGCTTCATGAAGGTATCCTTACCGCCAAGCATGCAGGGAAGGCAAGTTATGGAGCCGAGGCTTTTGAAGCTGTCGCTGGAACGGGAGAAACGGCCATTGTTGTTGCTGTGAAAGATAATTCAAAATACCATTCTCTCAAAGATTTGATGCTTGAGGCAAAATTGTCACCCAACACTTTAAATTTCGCGGCCAACTTGGGAGCACCAAGTCATTTTATAGGCTTGATTTTGGAGAAATCTTTAGAAGGCGCGATGTTTAACTTTGTGCAGTATGGCGGAGGAGCCGAGCGTTATGGAGCGATTATGGGCGAACATGTGGATATGAGTATTTTCTCCGTGGAAGAGTATTTGCGCTATAAAGATGGTGGTTTAAAAGCTCTAGCAGTCTGTTCTGCGGAACGTCACTTAGCCTTGCCTGAGCTGTCGACGGTTAGTGAACAAGGTTTTGAACTCGAAACATCAAATATGCATTTCTGGTGGATGCCAAAGGGTACTTCGCAAGCCATTCAGAAAATAATGGCAGATGTTATTAGCCAAGCAATGAAAAGTGAAGACATGCAAAACTTCATGAAGGCGAGTTGGATTGATCCCGTGGTAATGCAGTCAGAAGAACTTAGGGGTGAACTTATTGAGCGCGATCATATCATCAGTAAAGTAGCCATACGAAAAGTGGATGTTTTGCCAAATTTTGAGCTTTGGATTTTTGGCATAGTTGCCGTATTGGGACTCTTTGCCTTCGATAAAAAATGTCTAGAAACTCAAGGTGAAAAAGGGCGGCTATGGAACCCTAAATCTTGTAAAGTATTCTTGTTAACTTTCGTTTATGTTTTCGTTCTCTCTACTACAGCTATTTCTTACCCATTGCTTACGGTTTTCTTTCTCTTTGCCTTGGGTTTTATAATTGCCGATCAAAAGAAGGTGCCTTATCTACCATTAAGTCTTTACTCATTGGTGCTTTCCTTTGGTCTTTTTTACTTATTTACACGTGTACTCGTAGTGGATCTTCCGGGGTGATTGATGATTAGCGAAGTTCTCCATTACCTTTTTTCTCCTCATACACTGCTGTTGCTTGCCTTGGGAACTTGGTTGGGAATAGTGATTGGAGCTATTCCAGGCTTAACGGGTGCGATGTTGATCGCTTTGAGTTTGCCTTTGACTTTTTCAATGGACGGGACCGATGCCTTATCTTTACTGATTGCGATGTATGTGGGTTCTGTTAGTGGTGGTTTAATTACCGCAACGCTCCTGAAAATGCCAGGGACGCCATCGTCTATTATGACCACTTTAGATGGCTACCCTTTGGCGGCGAAAGGAAGCCCGGGACGTGCCTTGGGCTTGGGAATTTCTGCCTCGGGTATGGGAGGCTTGATTTCCTGGATATTCCTTGCGACTTTAGCAGCGCCGGTTGCGAAGTTCGCACACCATTTAGGGCCCTTCGATTTCTTTGCGTTGATTATGATGGCGATGGCACTGATCGCGCTCGTGGGAGAATCTATGCTCATGGGCTTACTATCTGGATTTATGGGTATCCTATTTTCAATGCCTGGCTTCTCGCCCTCAAGTGGTGAGGCACGTTTAACCTTTGGCTATGCGGAAATGAATGATGGTTTTAAATTATTGCCGCTGATGATTGGTCTTTATGCCATCGGTGAAGTGGTGATAATGCTTCGGAAAACAGAGCAAGAAGTCGAAGAAATCAAAGTAAAGCCGACTGGCTTGTGGATGTCCTTAAGCGATTGGAAAAAGTATGGCTTTAATATTTTTCGCTCATCATTATTAGGCACTTGGATTGGTGCTCTACCGGGTATCGGTGCGAATGTAGGTTCAGTCACGGCATACACCTTAGCGAAGAAAGCTTCCAAAGAACCCGAACAATTTGGTCATGGTAGCGAAGAGGGGATTGTTGCTTCTGAATCTGCGAATAACGCAACCGTTGGCGGAGCTCTAATTCCTTTATTAGCCATGGGGATACCTGGGAGTGTTGTCGACGCAATTTTATTAGGTGGCATGGTGATTCACGGACTCCAGCCTGGGCCTTTGCTAATGACGAGTCAGCCGGAGGCCGTTTGGTCTTTGACGGGTGCCATGTTGATTTCCAATTTTATGATGATTGGACTGATGGTATTAAGCGTCGGCTGGCTCTCAAAATTAGCTAAAATCCCCAAGACTTTTCTAGTTCCCGCAATTCTGGTGTTTTGCATCATCGGATCCTATGGTTTATCCAATCGCATGTTCGATGTTTGGGTTATGATCGCCTTTGGGCTT
>NZ_ABCK01000057.1 GCF_000170755.1 Lentisphaera araneosa HTCC2155 | reverse complement strand
CAGTAAGCTGCCTTCGCCTTTGGTCTTCCTTGTGATATCTACGCATTCCACCGCTACACCACAAATTCCGCTTACCTCTCACATACTCTAGTCTACCAGTTTCAAATGCAGGTTCAGTGTTAAGCACTGAAATTTCACATCTGACTTAGTAAACCACCTGCGGACCCTTTACGCCCAGTAATTCCGAATAATGCTCGCCACCTACGTATTACCGCGGCTGCTGGCACGTAGTTAGCCGTGGCTTCCTCTGGGGGTACCATCATCGTTTTTCCCCCCTGACAGATCTTTACAACCCGAAGGCCGTCTTCGATCACGCGGCATTGCTCCGTCACGCTTTCGCGCATTGCGGAAGATTCTCGACTGCAGCCTCCCGCAGGAGTCTGGGCAGTGTCTCAGTCCCAGTGTGGGTGATCGTCCTCTCAGACCACCTAGCCGTCATAGCCTTGGTAAGCCGTTACCTTACCAACTAGCATAATGGCACGCGAACTCATCCCTAAGCGTAACCTTTAAATATCAAAACATGCGTCTTGATAGTCACATCCGGTATTAGCAGTCGTTTCCAACTGTTGTTCCAAACTTAGGGGCAGATTATTCACGCGTTACTCACCCTTTCGCCACTTTCCATTCACCGAAGTGAATTTCTCGTTCAACTTGCATGCCTAATCCATGCCGCCAGCATTCATTCTGAGCCAGGATCAAACTCTCCAATCAATTGATTGTGTTTGTATCCGACTTAATTACTTATATTTTTATATTGAGTTTTCTCTCGAAAAAATTAACTCTTAAATCATTTAAATGATTTAGGAGCCCGTTACTATCATATAATTCAACTATCAAACATCTTTTCGGGATCATTTCTGAACCTGTGTCATTCACTTTCGATGACTTAAAATTGTGCGCTTTATTTCAGCGACGGGAGTGATAATACCCCAAGCTCATTTTTCTGCAACCCGCTTTTTCAAAAAAAATCAATTTTTGAGCTTATTTTTGAAAAAAAGTGATTTTCAGTTCAAAATCCTGTATAAAAGCACTTCTTCACGGCTCACGTTTTTGGATATTTGTGAAGCCTAAATCTTCGAGTTGGCTAAGAAAAAGAGCTCGGCTTTTCTCATCTGCTTGAAAACTTATGAACTTCTTCTCCTTATCAACTTCCACTAATTGCAGCTCCGAATAAGTTTGACTCGCCTTTTTTATCTTATTCACACAGGCTTGGCAATTGATCCCATCCATGGAATAAGACTCGACATCCCCCTGCTTTGGTCCCTGATTAAACTTATCTTTACAAACTTCGAAGATTTGCTTGAGAAAAAAGCTCAACAACAAAACGGCGGCAGTCACTTGATACCAAGAACTGGATTCGTGATGATGAGAGGGACCCATGGGATCCACCACTGATAGGTAAGAACTAAAATAGTAGGCTCCTAGGCATGACCCTATGATAACGATAATTAATTGAATCATGACATGGCGCCAGCCAAGAATTTTTGATAGTGGCAAAATGACGGCCGCATTACTTGCGGGCCCCGCAATTAAAAAAACTAAGGCGGCAGCGGGATGCATCCCCATAATAACAAAGCCCATTGCAATGGGGATCGAAGCAGTAGCACAAACATATAAAGGTAGTGAAACCAAAAGCATTAGTCCCATTTGCTGCCAAAGCGCTAGCGAACTCATGAGCTCGTTTACTTTAAATTGTTCCGTTAATAAAGAAATTAATGAGGAAATCACAAGACCAATGAATAGCCAAAACCAAATTGATTGCAAGACATCTAGACTATGATCCCACCAAGCCTGTAATTTATTTGACTTCTTATTTTTCTTTTTTTCGTACTCAGATACAAACTCTTCATCCTCGTCAAAGAAAGAAGATGTCAGTCCAGTTATTAAGCCCAAGACCAAAGCTAAAAGCAATTTTATGAGTGCAAAAGGCCAGGAGAAAAAACTAGCTGCAACAAGAAAGGAATCGACACCCGTCTGAGGTGTACTCACTAAAAAGCCATTCACCGCCCCCTTATTTAAACCTTTAGAACGCAAAGAAATTGCCAAGGGCAAGACCCCGCAGGAACATAAGGGCAAAGGTAGACCAAATAGAACGGCCTTAAAAACTACCGCGTATTTGTGCCCGGACAAGTACTTCGTCATCTGTTCCTTATCTAAAAACAAGTGAACCAAGCCAGCGATTGCGGCACCCGCAAATAAAGGGAAGGCCAATTCTTGACTCAAAACCCAAAAACTTTCAAAAAAGCGATTCATATCTTCTCTATACTCTTTAATAAACTTATTATTCAATTAATATCACCTCAAAGCAGATTAATTAAAGAGATAGCTCGTGAGTCATTTTAAAGAAAAGATTTTTAAGTTCATTAACTCACAAATTATCATCATTGCCGTGAT
This sequence comes from Lentisphaera araneosa HTCC2155, assembly GCF_000170755.1. Classification (NCBI taxonomy): domain Bacteria; kingdom Pseudomonadati; phylum Lentisphaerota; class Lentisphaeria; order Lentisphaerales; family Lentisphaeraceae; genus Lentisphaera; species Lentisphaera araneosa. The sequence goes on along the minus strand of NZ_ABCK01000057.1, from coordinate 5,862 downwards.
CGCTGGAACACTGCCTGCTTTAGCTTTTCCTGAAACTTCTGAAACCTGGCGTTTAGCTGGTGTCACCCCTTGGTTGATTGCTGGCGTGTTTTTATGCCAAGGCTTGGGACTCAACCCCAAAGACAAAATTGATCTTTCTCACAACTTAAAGATCATCTCTTTTAGTATGCTAGCTTCATTCTTGATCTTCCCACTACTCGCCTTCGGAGTTTTAGAGTTGGCTAACTTGAGTCAGGATAACTATTTTGGACTTATGCTCATCTGCTGCATGCCCTGCACGCTCGTGTCGGGAATTGTCATTTCAGACCTAGCTGGAGGCGATCGACCTGCAGCCTTATTTATCACAATTGCCTTAAACTGTAGCGCTGTCATTATTTCGCCCCTACTTATCGCTCTTTACCTCTCTTCTACAGCTGAAATTGACACATTGAGTTTAATAAAAAAATTAGCCCTCACAGTTTTCATCCCTGCGCTCTGTGGCTGGGGCATAAGAAAACAACTAAAAACAACTAAAAACAACTTTAACCTGAGTATTAAATACTTACCTGTACTCTTCTTAGGCACAGTAATTTTTGTGAATACTGGTGGACAAAAAGACGAAATCCTCAACGGATCACTCAATGAAGCCCTCTACATCGCAGTCCTGTCAGCTATCATTCACTTGTGTGCTCTTTTCTTATTTAATTTCTTCGGCAAAAGGACCTCCATGTCCGATGCTCAAAACCGCTCATTCTCAATCTGCTGTAGCCAAAAAACACTGCCCTTAGCAATCGCCATTTGGTCAGCACATTTTGCCCAAGACTTTCCGACCGCACTTATCGCCACGATGATTTACCACCTCATACAAATCTATCTCGATAGCTTCATCGCTCAAAAATGGGCCCAGAAAAAACTCTCCTCTTGAAAAGAAATTTTGCTTCTCTATTTCAAAGACATTACCTTAAAGATCAAGGAACAGTAAAAGGCGAGAGTTATGCAATCACTATTTCATAAAATTGGCGGTGTCCCAGGCATCGAAAAATTCTTAGATGAATTCTATCCTATTATGTTAAATGATGACAGAGTAAAAGATTACTTCAAAGACATTGACTTGGAAGCCTTAAAGTCACATCAAACTTTTTTTCTCTCCTACATTTTTGGAGGCATACCGGAATACACACGGCAATCATTAAAGGACTCTCATAGCCATCTCAAAATCACCAATGAAGTCTTTGACATCACTCTAGACAACATGCTTAAAGCCTTACAAAAAGTCAACTTAGATACTTCCTCGACTGTTGCTGCCATGAGCATACTTGAAACAGTAAGAGATGATTTAGTTTCACGTTAATCTACAGTTTTTTCTAAGTGCTCAGTTCGCTACGCTGACAGATCATTCGCAAGCTCACTACAGATCGGCCTTCGGCCTGCAGTTGAGGGAAATACTTTATTTTGCTGGGCGCACCGAATTCTATGCGGAAGTTGAAATTCTATCTCCCCTGGGAGCGCGGGCATCCCTGCCCGCTTAAATGCTGAACTCAAGCGAGTCCCATAAGTCCCATAAGTCCTATAAGTCCTATAAGTCCTATAAGTCCTATAAGTCCTATAAGTCCTATAAGTCCTATAAGTCCTATAAGTCCTATTGCTTAGACTCTATCTAGGCACAAAAAAAAGCGCATATCCTAAGATATGCGCTCTAAAAATTTCGGCTTGAAGCCTGAACTACCTGTGTGGTAGCACTTCCGGACTTAGCCAGATCTACCTCTAGGGCAGGATGATTTCTATCTAATAGACTCATCCGCCTTTGTGGTAATACTACAAAAAAAAGCGCATATCCTAAGATATGCGCTCTAAAAATTTCGGCTTGAAGCCTGAACTACCTGTGTGGTAGCACAAAAAAAAGGCTGGCAACGACCTGCTCTCCCACAGTCTTAACTGCAGTACCATCGGCGCTGGAGGTCTTAACTACCGAGTTCGGGATGGGATCGGGTGTGGCTCCTCCGCTGTGGTTACCAGCCGGAAAATGTTGGGAAGAAAACTTAGTGATGAAAGATAAGATCGCAACTCATAAGACTTAACTTAGTTGAGTTTGTGTGTGCTTATTATCTTTTTTAGGTGACATCGAGTGATGACAACTAAAAAAGAGGTGGACAAGCCTCACGGCTGATTAGTACTGGTCAACTGAACATATTGCTATGCTTACATCTCCAGCCTATCGAACAGGTAGTCTTCCTGTAGCCTTTAGAGGATAAATCCTGGGATATCTCATCTTTAGGGGGGCTTGGCGCTTAGATGCTTTCAGCGCTTATCCTTTCGCGACTTAGCTACCCAGCAATGCACCTGGCGGTACAACTGGAACACCAGAGGTCACTCATTCCCGGTCCTCTCGTACTAGGGAATGCTCCTATCAAATATCCTACGCCCGCAGAGGATAAGGACCGAACTGTCTCACGACGTTCTGAACCCAGCTCGCGTACCACTTTAACCGGCGAACAGCCGGACCCTTGGGACCTTCTTCAGCCCCAGGATGTGATGAGCCGACATCGAGGTGCCAAACCGCACCGTCGCTATGGACGCTTGGGTGCGATAAGCCTGTTATCCCCAGAGTACCTTTTATCCGATGAGCAACGGCGATACCTCTTTCCACCGCTGGATCACTAGGTCCTGCTTTCGCAACTGCTCCACCTGTCGGTGTTACAGTAAAGCCTACTTCTACCCTTACGCTCTACGCATGATTGCTGACCATGCTGAGTAGACCTTCGAGCTCCTCCGTTACATTTTAGGAGGAAACCGCCCCAGTCAAACTGACCCTCTGAAACTGTCCCCCATCCGGATTCACGGACGTGGGGTTAGATGCCCAAACTAATAAGGGTGGTATTTCACTGACGACTCACAAACGCCTGACGACGCAAGTTCACAGTCTCCCACTTATGCTACACATATTAGTCCGAACAACAATATCAGATTACAGTAAAGGTTCATGGGGTCTTTCCGTCCATCTGCGGGTATCCGGCATTTTCACCGGAACTACAATTTCACCGAGATCCACGTTGAGACAGTGTCTGGATCGTTACACGATTCGTGCAGGTCGGAACTTACCCGACAAGGAATTTCGCTACCTTAGGACCGTTATAGTTACGGCCGACATTCACCAGGGCTTCATTTCGAAGCTTCGCCCGAAGGCTAACCTCTCCATTTGACCTTTTGGCATTGGTCACGTGTCACACCCTATACTTCCTCTTTCGAGTTTGCAGAGTGCTATGTTTTTGCTAAACAGTCGCCCAGACCTCTTAACTGCGGCCCCCCTGAGGGGGCACCCCTTCTCCCGAAGTTACGGGGCTAATTTGCCGAGTTCCTTAACGTGGTTTCTCTCGCGCACCTTAGTCTACTCGACCTTCCTACCTGTGTCGGTTTTAGTACGGATAACTAAGCATCAGACGCTTAGAAGCTTTTCTTGGCAGCATGGTTCCATGTTAGACGGTTCCACCCGAGGGTTTCTTCGCCCCATCACAGTTGGTTCTTATGTAAAGCGGATTTTCCTACTCTACGAATTGCCTGCTTGGTATGACTAATCCATCAGTCATTAACATTTTCCTTCCGCGTCCCTTCATCACTACACTTAGCTAGTACAGGAATATTAACCTGTTGTCCATCGACTACGCCGTTGGGCCTCGCCTTAGGGTCCGACTAACCCTGGGGGGACGAACCTTGCCCAGGAAACCTTCGGATTTCGGTGACCGGGATTCACACCCGGTTTTTCGTTACTTATGTCTGCATTCTCACTTCTATGCGGTCCACCTGTTGTTTCCATCAAGCTTCACTCCTGCATAGAACGCTCTCCTACCCCCAGCAAGCTGGGTCGCGTCTTCGGCAATGGGCTTTAGTCCCGATTATTTTCGGCGCAGAATCACTCGATCAGTGAGCTATTACGCACTCTTTAAATGGTGGCTGCCTCTAAGCCAACATCCTGATTGTCCAAGCAACTCCACATCCTTAATTCCACTTAGCCCATCTTGGGGGCCTTAGACGGCGATCTGGGCTGTTTCCCTTTTGTCTATGCGGCTTGTCCCACATAGACTGACTCCTGAGCTCATAAATTTACGGTATTCGGAGTTTGATATTTGTTGGTACCCCGGTAAGGGCCCGCGAAAAATCAGTAGCTCTACCCCCGTAAAGAAGCACTCAAGGCTAGCCCTAAAGCTATTTCGGAGAGAACCAGCTATCACTGAGTTTGATTGGCCTTTCACCCCTATCCACAAGTCATCCAAGCGTTTTTCAGCACGCAATGGTTCGGTCCTCCACCCGATGTTACTCGGGCTTCAACCTGCTCATGGATAGATCACTCAGTTTCGGGTCTACTGCATACGACTTAAATCGCACTATTCGTACTCGCTTTCGCTTCGGCTCCGTTTAATAACTTAACCTTGCCGTATACAGTAAGTCGCAGACTCATTATGCAAAAGGCATGCGGTACATCATATAAAGATGACCCACACTTTGTAGATGTATGATTTCAGGTTCTATTTCACTCCCCTTACGGGGTTCTTTTCGCCTTTCCCTCACGGTACTGGTTCACTATCGGTCACTAACGAGTATTTAGCCTTGGAAGGTGGCCCTCCCTGATTCAGACCGGGTTTCACGTGTCCGGCCCTACTTGGGATACCCGCTATATATTAAAGAAATTTCGCTTACGGGACTATCACCCTCTGTGGTTGGATTTTCCAAACTATTCAGCTATCTCTTCAATACAATGTTGCAGGTCCCGCAACCCCTAAAAGCATGCTTTTAGGTTTAGGCTCTTGCGCGTTCGCTCGCCGCTACTAGCGCAATCTCGGTTGATTTCTTTTCCTCTAGGTACTGAGATGTTTCACTTCCCTAGGTTCGCTTCCCTAACCTATTTATTCAGTTAGGGATAACTGGACATAACTCCAGTTGGGTTTCCCCATTCGGATACCCCCGGATCAAAGCTCTTTTGCAGCTCCCCGAGGATTTTCGCAGCTTAACGCGTCCTTCATCGCCTGTTAGTGCCAAGGCATCCATCATACACCCTTACTAGCTTGTCCACCAAAAATATTAAAAATAATATCTTCAGCGACACACCTAATCTCTACTAAGTCTTTCTTTGTCTTGTATTCTTTTGGTTTGCGATCTTGGTATAAATTGTTTTTTGGTTGGTTCCTTTAACTTATAAAAGTTAAAAGACCTCAATTATACTTTGACTCTTTCATTCTATTGTTTTCTTCCTTTCAAAGATCTTATATCGAAGTGCTGTTCTCAGCGCTTGATATTTGAATTATACGATAGTAACGGGGTAATAAGTCTTGTAAAAAGCACTCTATAAAGACCGAAGTCTTAAAGAGGTTAGTCTTTTTCATTCCTTAAAAAGGAGGTGATCCAGCCGCTGGTTCCCCAACGGCTACCTTGTTACGACTTCATCCCAGTCACTAAGCCCACCTTCGGCGTCTGCCTCCTGCAAGCAGGTTGGCGCAACGACTTCGGGTGAACTCAGCTCCCATGATGTGACGGGCGGTGTGTACAAGGCCCGGGAACGTATTCAATGAGCCGTAGCTGATGCCCATTTACTAGCGATTCCATCTTCATGGAGTCGAGTTGCAGACTCCAATCCGTACTGAGACCGGTTTTGGGGATTCGCTCCATATCACTATGTCGCTGCCCTTTGTACCGGCCATTGTAGCACGTGTGCAGCCCCGGGTGTAAGGGCCATACTGACTTGACGTCGTCCACACCTTCCTCCCGCTTAACACGGGCAGTCTCCTTAATGTTCTCAGCATTACCTGTTAGCAAGTAAGGTATGGGTTGCGCTCGTTGCCGGACTTAACCGAACACTTCACAGCACGAGCTGACGACAGCCATGCAGCACCT
>NZ_ABCK01000056.1 GCF_000170755.1 Lentisphaera araneosa HTCC2155 | reverse complement strand
ACAAAGGAATCATTTATAGCAATTTCTATTCTTACTTTCTTGCGTAAATTTACTTCAATCTCAACACCACGGTAATTTTCAGTATAACCACCTTGTTGTCCAGCACCAAGTGCATTGGTAATAGACATGCGAGAAATTTCTTTTAAATAAAGAGCCTGTTTAACTGCATTGAGCTTCTGAGGCTGAATATATGCTACGATTAATTTCATTGTATAGACTCCTGAAATTACTGGTTGGTGAAGATTTGGAAACCACTATAAGCTTCCATACCGTGTTCGCCGAGGTCAAGACCTTCGAGTTCTTCTTCTTCAGATACGCGGAGACCAATAGTCACTTTGATAATTGTGAAGAGAATAAAAGCACAAACGAATGCGAATGCCACGATGCAAATTATTGATTTGATTTGAACCATTGTGTCTGCGTCATCACTGAAGATACCTGTCGCAATAACACCCCATGCGCCACAAACTAAGTGAACTGGGATAGCACCAACGGGATCGTCAATTTTGAGCTTATCGAGTAAAAGCACTGCGAGAACTACGAGGATACCTGCGATTGCACCGATAATAACTGCTGACATGGGACCTACGTTTGCCGCACCTGCAGTAATACCTACAAGACCAGCTAAAGCACCATTGAGAACCATTGAGAGGTCAGGCTTACCTGAAAGGATCCAAGAGAGAATCATTGCCGATACAACACCTGCTGTAGAAGCGAGAAGAGTCATAACCATGATACCAGAAGCTGCTAATGGATCTGCGTCTAACTGTGAACCACCGTTAAAACCAAACCATCCAAACCAGAGGAGGAAAGCACCGATAGCTGCGATAGGCATATTATGACCCATGATAGCGAAAGTTTTACCATTAACATATTTACCGATACGTGGACCGAGTACGATTGCACCTGCTAGAGCACCAGCACCACCAGTAGCGTGAACTAAACCAGAACCAGCAAGGTCAACAAATCCCCAGTCAGAGAGGAAACCACCGCCCCAGCCCCAAGAACCGATAATTGGGTAGATAATACCTGCGAAAACTGTGCAGAAAATAAGGAAAGAGTTAATTTTAATACGTTCACAAACAGCACCAGATACAATTGAAGCGGTTGCCGCAGCAAACATGGCTTGGAAGAGGAAGTCCGTCCAATAAGTGTAACCACCAGCATAAGTCATGGCAGATCCACCTTCAGCAGCTTCTAAACCAAAACCAGCAAAACCGAAGAAAGAACCAATACTGAACTCACCTGGATACATGATATTAAAACCCATCAATCCATAAACAAGAGTTGCGATAGCGACAATTGTGAAGTTCTTAAAGATAATGTTGCAAGAGTTTTTCGCACGTGAAAAACCAACTTCTAAACAACAGAAGCCTAAGTGCATGATAAAAACAAGTACAGCTGCCATCATCATAAAGACGTTGGATGTCCAGAATTTATCATCCGAAGCAAAGCTCAAGCTTCCTTCACCTTCAGCTGAGATCGTGTAAGTGACCACACCTGTGTAAGTTTCACTGATACCATCATCGACGACAGTCTTACTTCCTTCAACTGAAGCTGAAGTTTCTTCTTTTGTTTCGAGTTCATCCCAAGAGGCTTTTACACCTTCCTTGAAACTCTCGAGCGTGGCACCTTCACCACTTACCGCTAGCTCTGTACCAGCTTGAGCGGTGAAAACCCCTAGAGTCATAAGACACAAGAGGGCAATAATTAGTTTATTCATAGTTAAACTCCTAGTTTGTTTATTTTTCTGACTAAGCAGTCCTTTGTTTAGGCACTTCAAACTACATAAAAAGTTTTAAAAATCAAACAAGTCGTAAATATGTAATAATATTTACAAAAATTACGTTTTTTGATTATTTTTTATATAAACACTTCAAATTGAATGATTTATAAATAAAAATAAAAAACATAAGTAGGCTAAAAAAAATATAAGACTCTAAATCAATTATGAGTTTTTTACAATTTTGTAACCTTAGTGCCAATAAATTTCATAAAATGTCATAAAATCCCCACTGTGAATAAAAACAGTTAAAAACTGCAAAATGGTTAAGTTCATACCTAAAAGAGACAAAACTAATCTATTTAATAATAGAAAATATATTCGATAGTAAGTTAGTAGCATTGACTTAGTCCTATAAATATACGATAATTTGAAAGACAAACTGGGTTGTATAAGAAATGGGATCAAATGCAAGAAGATTTTAATCAAACAGAAAAATCGAATGAGGAAGCATTAGTAGACGCTAAGAGCCTCATCGAATCAGACTATAAATATAAAATCGTCAAAATGCTTGCTAAGGGCGGTATGGCTTACGTTTTTCACGCCATCGATACTAACTGCCAACGCTCAGTCGCTCTAAAGATGATGATTGAAGATAATAATAAAGAAGATGAGTTGGTTCGTCGCTTTATTGAAGAAGCTCAAATTACCTCACAATTAGATCACCCTGCCATCGTTCCCATTTACGAATTCAGCCGTGCACCTAATGGGCAACCCTTTTACGTCATGAAAATGATTAAAGGGGAAACTCTGGAGAAAATTATTCAGGAACAGAGAGAGGGCAATCCCAAGTATGTCAAAAAATTTCCTCTCTTAAGACTCATCGAAATATATATAAAGATATGTGATGCCATTGCTTTCGCTGCCTCTAAAAATGTCGTTCACCGAGATTTAAAGCCAGACAATATCATGATTGGTCAATACGGTGAGGTCTTCGTTATGGATTGGGGTATTTCCAAAGTTTGTAATCTGATGGAAACCAAAGAACTCATGCGAAGTAAACTCCCTACTGAGCTCGATGACTCTTTTATACGTACCTTAAGTGCTTATAGCGAGGTTAATGTCTCCTCTACTTTTCACGGACAAATTCTTGGCAGCCCCATCTACATGGCTCCAGAACAGACCTGCCAAGATTATGAAATTGATCCACGTGCTGACATCTATGCCCTTGGCGGTATTCTCTATGCTTTACTCACTCTCCAGGCTCCACATCCTAATAATAAACTCAAAGAAATTTTCCAAAATAAAATCAAGGGAAATATCATTCCGCCCTCAAAACGAGTAAAATCCCTGAATAAAAGTAAAGATTTTATTGTTCCCAGTTCTCTTGAAGCTGTTATCCAAAAGGCCATGGAAGTCAATCCTGAAAAGCGCTACCAAAAAGCGAGTCACCTGAAGCACGACTTAGAAAACTGGATTAATGGTTATGCCACGGACGCCGAGGGTGCTAGTCAGATACGTTTACTTAAATTACTTTTTATTCGACATCAACGTCTTGGACTTGTCGTTTCACTTCTCATTCTTTCAATCATTGTGTTTATTTTCCAGATCAATAGCAAACTTAAAATAGCCCAACTAGATCAAGAAGCAGCTTTAGTACAAGCGGATTCAAGTAGTTTGTACAGTGAAAAACAAAAAGTACTGCAACGTCAATTACGTAACCGTTTAGGTGCCAGCAAGGAGATCATTCCTTATATTAATGTATATATAAAAGAATTAACTCATGAGAAAAAATTTGACCAGGCCATAGTTTTAGCTGAGAAACTCATTATTTTAGAAAATAATCTTAAAAACAACATTCAATTAATTGAGCTCTATATATTTAATGAAAGCCCCGATATGGCTCATTCAAGAATAGAACGAGCTTTACAAGATTACCCTAATGAAATGAAATTACTCAATTTACTAAACAAACTGAATTAAGTATGCTAAACACGACAAACCTTTCTTACTCAATAGAGGGTAAAACCATACTAAAAGACATCAATTTTAGTTTAGAGCCAAACACCATCACTTGTGTCCTCGGCCCCAATGGCGCTGGCAAGACAACTTTACTTAAGCAAATTTGCGGCCTTAGCAAAGTTGAAAAAGGTACGATCACCATTGATAATAAAAACATCAGTAAAATGAATGAAAATCAACGAGCTTGTGAAATCGCTTATGTTCCTCAAAAGGCGTCCTCCCTTCCAAGTTTTACTGTGAGAGACTTTATTTTACAGGCTTCTTATTCTCATCAAGAAGGCCAAACTTTCCCTCCCTTGGATGATCTCCTTAGTATATGCGAATTAAATACTATTCAAAATCAGACTCTTTCTACCCTAAGTGGAGGTGAAATGCAACGAACTTTATTTGCTTCCGCACTCTATCAAGCCAGCCCTTTGATTCTACTAGATGAAGTCACGGCAGGTCTAGATCCAGCACACCACGACTCAATATGTCAATTAATTCAACAAACGAGAGAGTCACACAAGCTGACCTACTTATGGGTAACCCATGACATTAATAGAGCACTTATGTATGCTGATAGGATTTTAATTCTAAAAAATGGCGAACTCATTTTTGATGATAATCCACAAAGTCTTAAAGATGGCCGTTTTCTTTCACAAGTCTTTGATAAGCAGTTTAAAGTCCTCACTGATGACGAAGGCCAGAAATATCTCATCTAAAATTAAGATCACTTGACTAAAGCATTTGCTAAGCTACTATGCGCTCATCCTGAGCTTTTCCTGCTTAAATGAACAGGGGAATCCCGTGAGATTCGGGAACGGACGCGCCACTGTATGCCATTTAGGTAAGTCAGAACACCTCAGCCTGATTGTCTTCGCGAAATGAGACATGAAACTGGTTAAGCTCAATAGAAAATAAGTACACACGAATGTTCTGCCGAGCTTAAGCTCTTTTTAAGTTTGGTTATTCATGTACGATTTTTCAGAATACATAAGAAATACAATGAATTATAAACACTATTTTATTAGTTTATTCCTTAGTGGTGCAATCATCGCACAAGAAAAACCTCAATCAACTCAGGATACAAAGCCAACACAAACTCCCGCTGAAAATCTCACGCAAAGTGAAAAAGTTCAAGCAGAGTCTCCTCCAAAGAATGAAACTCTTCCTAGTGAAACTCACTTCATTACAGCCAGCCGAAGTGAAAGAGCTCCAGAGACTTTGGCGGCTAATGTCACGATCATTGGCCCCGAAAAAATTGCTCGAAGCAACGCGCGCAACGTGGCCGAACTCGTTAAGTACGAGGCTGGTGTTGACGTTAAGAAAAAGCTCAACACCCCCAGCTCTTATCGCATTGATGTTCGTGGATTTGGAGAAGTTGCATCAGCTAATACACTCGTTCTAGTGGATGGCAGAAAAATTAACATGCCTGACCTCAGCGGTATGAACCTCGACACCATCCCCTTAAACCGCGTTGAGAGAGTCGAAATTTATCGCGGTGGACGTTCGGTTCTCTATGGTGACAATGCAACTGGTGGCGTCATTAACATCATTACAAGAAAAGAAAGTCAAAATTCCAACACCCTAACATTAAGTGCAGAAGTTGGGTCTTATGAGTACTACCGACTCGGCGCTAGCCTTGAGGGTTTTGCAGAAGACCTATATTACGCCTTTGATTCAAGCTTTACTGAAAGCGACGGCTATCATGACAATAGTGGCTATAGAACTAAGACATTAGGTTTCAGTGTACTTTCAACTGAATTCGAAAACTTAGAACTTTCTATTTCTGGTGGTAAAAGTAAGTCACACTTTGATATACCAGGAGCTCGAAACGGCAAACGCGATAGTGCTTCTTATGATGGATACTACGGAGATTTAACCGAAGAATACATCAGCATTACGCCCAAGTACTGGATTACAGACAAAGTCGACCTTGAATTACAAATGAATTACCGTGAAGCAGAATTCGATTATACCTATCCTGCTGCCTGGGGTCCCTCTCCCGACACTTATACATCTGAAGATATTAGTCTATCACCTAAGCTCACTATAAGAGATAGATGGAATGGCGTAAACAATACTTTTGTTGTCGGTATGGATCACCGTTACAGTAAAATGGAAGATTATGGCCCCGACAAAAGCCGACGTTCCACTGGTGGCTACATCTATAACACCAGCGCCTTTTTAGACGACACACTCTTTTTGGATTTAGGTTATAGAAGAGAATCCGTACGTATGAATCTTAATAATGGCGAAGATTACGACACCAATAACCTCGATGCATTTAGTGCAGGCCTCACGTATAAATATGCTGATGAGAGTAAAGTTTTCATCTCCTACGACCGCTCATTTAGAACTCAACGAGTTGACGAGTTAGGTGGTGCCTGGGTTTGGCCCACGCCACCAAACGAAGAACTCGATCCGCAAATTACTAAAACTTGGCAAAGTGGTGTTCAACACCGCTTTAATGACCAGTGGCTAGGTGCTTTAACGCTCTTCTATATCGACACCCAGAACGAAATCTTCTATGATTCGACTGTGGGCTTTGGAGAGAACTACTCCTATGGAGAAACTACTCGTACTGGAGCAGAACTTGCTCTCGACTTTCAGGCAACTGAGGCTTTATCACTTTATGTAAACTACACCTACATGGATGCAGAACTTGGTGAAGATAGTCCTAGCAATGATGCCAATGACGGCAATACAGTTCCTGGTGTTGCTGAGCAGTTTGCCAACTTTGGTTTCTCTTGGGACTTCATTGAAAGTTGGAATCTCAACATGAATGCTCACTGGAATGATGATCAGTATGCTGAATCGGATTATGCTAATAATTCCGACAAACAGGACAGCTTCATTACAGTGGATGCTCGAGTTACTTACACGTGGAACTGGCTCTCTGTTTATGGTGGAGTTAACAACCTGTTTGATGAAGAATATAACGAATTCACCGCAACTTACGGTGAATATACTGCGCCAGAGCGTAACTTTGTGACTGGCTTTGTAATCACTCACGAATTCTAAGGTAGAAATAAAATGATGTCGCTGAATAAACTTATACTACTCCTTCTCTTACTAAGCATAAGAAGCTTTGGCAAAGAACATGTAGCTATTCAGCGCATCATTTCCTTAGCTCCTTCCATCACGGATACTCTTTATACACTAGGTCTTGAAGATAAATTGGTCGGCATCACCAACTACTGCCCCCCTTCTCCTTCAGGCAAAAAAATCACTGTCGTCGGCAGCATGAACCCTCCGCTTGAAGGTTTAGTTGTTTTAAACCCCGACCTCGTCATCACCCTCCATAGTGATAAAAGAACTATCGACAACCTAAAAAAATTGGGAATCAAAACCTTAAGCATCCGCAACGACTCCCTAGATAAGATCTATCAATCTTATCTTAAGATTGGAGAATTATGTGGAGTTCGCAAAGACGCACAAAAACTCCTCGACCAAACAAAACAAACTTTTGCGGAACTCGCAAAACTTCACAAAAACACTCCCAAAAAATCTCTCATCTTTATTTCACGATTAAGCACGACTCCTGGCAAAATTGCTCCTTGGGTAGCTGGCAATAAAAGTTTTTATGGGGAAATACTTGCCGGCCTCAATTCTCCTTCCGCAATTAAAAACGAAAAAAGTTTTTATCAAATCCCAGCAGAAGAACTTATTTTAGCCAATCCAGATTTGATCATCATTTTAACTCCCCGTGAACTCAGTAAAAAAGAACAAGAGCAAGAACTTAAAGCCTGGCAACAAATACCGACTCTTAGCGCTGTTCGCAAGAAAAAAATATTTTTTATTGGGAATTCTCACATCATGATTCCAGGACCCAAGATCTCGGCTAGCATGAAAGACTTTAGCCAGATTTTGCAACAAGCATCTGATGAAAAGTAAGCTACCACTTTTCCTTAGCCTACTGGCACTTATTCTGTGCCCCTTGTATGGCTTTAGTGAAATTGAATTAGCTAACATATTTGATCCTGAGCATCAACAACACTTAATCTTTTGGCAATTTCGCGTTCCTCGCATCCTGCTTTGTTGGGTGTGTGGCGCCGGACTCGCCATCGGCGGCATGGCTTTTCAAGCTCTCTTTCGCAATGAGCTTGCTAGCCCCTTTACCTTAGGAGTATCTGGCGGTGCTGCTTTGGGTGTCGCAGTTATTACCATGCTTGAAATCCAAATCATCAATGAGAATAGCTCTGTTTTCTATTCCTTAGCTGCTTTTCTGGGTTGCCTAATTGCCATCGCCTTTATTTTGATTTTTCACCGCCTACGTCCGCGAGCTCCCATCGGAGACCTTTTGCTTGCGGGCGTCGCTATTTCCTTTGTATTCAATAGCCTCATTCTTTTTATTCAATACATGGCCAACCCCGATGACATCACAAGTCTCGTTTATTGGATGATGGGTGGAATGCAAATCGTTGGCTACAAGCCCCTGCTCTACATTGCTCCTTTGGTCCTACCTGCCATGTTCATCATCTACTCATTGCGAAGTGAACTCGATTTACTCTTTAGTTGTGAGCAACTAGCTGCAACTCGTGGAGTGCAAATCCGCAAATGCCAACGCCTCATTTTCCTAGCTGTTTCCCTGATGTGTGCAGGCCTCGTCTCTCTCTGTGGCCCCATTGGTTTTGTGGGCCTCGTGGTCCCTCACATTGGTAGACGGATTTATGGTCCTAATCACAAAACACTCTTTTGGCAAAGCCTCTTCTTGGGTGCT
>NZ_ABCK01000055.1 GCF_000170755.1 Lentisphaera araneosa HTCC2155 | reverse complement strand
AAAGCTAAGTAAAAACGTTGTGTCATGTAGTTCCTAAGGGTGCTTAAAGATAGAAATATAGTTCATAAGTATAATTGAAAATCACTTGCTTTGCCAGTCGAAAAGACTTGGAGAGTGGTGACTTGGAGGCTCTGAGTTGGAATTTGTCGATTTTTTCTTGTTTTTGACATAGGTGTTACCGTTGATATCCTCCAAATCTTGGAGGATGTTATCAGCGCGTTTAATGACAGATTTAGGAATGCCAGCGAGTTTAGCAACATAGATTCCGTAGCTTCTGTCTGCGGCGCCAGCTTGGATTTTATGCAAGAAAATGATTTTGCCTTTGCTTTCGTGGACGGCAACACACCAGTTTTTTACTTTGGGAAGGCTCGCGCCAAGTTTAGTGAGCTCATGGTAATGGGTGGCGAAAAGTGTAAGGCAGCCTGCGTCGTGGAGGTGCTCAGCGATTGCCCAGGCTAAACTAAGTCCGTCGTAAGTGGAAGTGCCCCGTCCAATTTCGTCAAGGATGACGAGGCTACGAGGTCCCGCGTTATTGAGGATGTTAGCAGTTTCAACCATTTCAACCATGAAAGTACTTTGACCACGGCTAAGGTCATCTGCGGCTCCAATTCGTGTGTAGATACTATCTGTGATGCCAATTTCGGCTTTACTGCATGGAATGAAGGAGCCCATTTGAGCCATGATTGTGAGTAAGGCCACCTGACGAATATAAGTTGATTTACCTGCCATATTGGGGCCAGTTACGAGATTGATGGAGGCTTGGTGATCGTTCATATCGGTGTCGTTGGGTACAAATATGCCTGCATCCATTGCGGCTTCAACCACGGGGTGACGTCCATCAGAAATGTTAATTTTCTTTTCTTCGCAGAGTTGTGGGCGAATGTAAGAGCGTTTGAGTGCTACGTAGGCCAAGTTAGCTAGGCAATCGAGTTCTGCTAGGGCAATAGCAGTGGACTGAATTTCTTTGGTTTTCTCAGTGACTTTAAGTCGTAATTCTTGAAATAATTCGTATTCGAGAGCTTTTGCTTTTTCTTCGGCACCAAGTACAGAGTCTTCGATTTCTTTAAGTTCTGGTGTGATGTAGCGTTCGGCATTAGCGAGTGTTTGTTTGCGAATGTAATCTTCTGGAGCTTGCGCTGAGTTGATTTTGGATAACTCGATATAATAGCCAAAAACGCGATTGTAGCCAATTTTAAGTTTCTTTATTCCCGTGCGTTCTTTTTCTTGGGCTTCAAATCGAGCTAGCCAAGCTTTGCCTTCGCGACTTCCCTTGCGAAAATGATCGAGTTGGTCGTTATAGCCGTCGCTAATGATTCCGCCATCTTTTAAGGTTGCTGGAGGTTCATCTGTGAGTGCTTGGAGCAATGTGTCGGTTAATTCCGGAAAATTAAATAAGCGTGATTTAATATCGCTGAGAAGGTCTGAGTCTACGTAGGAAATGATGCTTTCAATATCAGGGATGGCCTTCAGTGCCCACGCGATCGTTTGAAGTTCGCGCGCATTTGCGGTGCCAAGGTTGAGACGAGTTAAGATGCGTTCTATATCTCTTACGGTGCGAAAACTTTCTCTGAGTTCTTCGAGTAACATTTGATCAGAGCAGAAGGAGCTTAAAGTGTCTTGGCGTTGGGTAATAGCTTCAATATTCGTGAGAGGGCGTAAGAGCCATTCGCGAAGAAGACGGCTGCCCATGGGTGTTGAACATTCGTCTAGAACTGAAATAAGAGTCGAATTCTTAGAATCTCTAAAAATGGGTTCGACTAATTCGAGGGTGCGTTGAGAGACTCGGTCAACAATCATACAATCAGTATTTTGTATGAGTCCTAAACTGGTGATATGATCTGCGGATCTCTTGAGGTTAGTTAAGACATAGTCGAGAAGAGCGCCTGCAGCAGTGATGGCGTCATTTTGGTTGCGGCAACCAAAGCCCTCTAATGTTGTGACTGAAAAGTGTTTGAGTAGCACTTGTTCAGTTAGATCTGAATCAAACTGCCATGAGGGGATTGGGCTGATGCTCGTAGAGTCGGGAAGAGAAAAAGGAAGTGAATCAATTTCAATTTCATCGGCAATGATGAGTTCTGAAGGATTGGCACGATGAAGTTCGGCTTCAAGGTTGTGTGGATCACTGTGCTCAAGTATACGGAAATTTCCTGTAGAAAGGTCTAAGAAGGCTAAGCCAGTTTTCTTTTTTCCTATGTGAAGAGAGGCAAGAAAGTTGGCTTTTGAAGAACGTAAAACATTATCTTCGGTTATAGTTCCGGGCGTAATAACACGTGTGACGGCACGGCGGACAATACCTTTAGTTGTTGCGGGGTCTTCCATTTGTTCGGCAATCGCAACTTTAAGTCCATGTTCTAAAATTCTAGGTAAATAGTTGTCTAGAGCATGGTAGGGAACCCCAGCCATTGGGATGGAGTTCCTGCGGGTAAGTGTGATACCCATGATTTCTGCGCCACGCTCAGCATCTTCAAAGAAAATCTCATAGAAGTCACCTAAGCGAAAGAGTAATATGGTGTCATCAGTCAAGCCTTCTTTTGCGTCAAGATATTGACGCATCATTGGGGTTAACTTAACGTTTTGTGCCGAAGCTTTTGACATTTATAGGCGACAGGTTCTGATGTCAGTCGCAATGATGCCTTTAGCGCCAAGTGCTTCAAGTTTATCCATGCTAGAGTTGATGTCACCACTTGGGATCATAGCTTTGACACCCTTCCAGTTGGGGTCGTGGAGCGCTGAGATTGTTGGTGATTCTAAGCCTGGAACAATTTCGCACGCCGCTTCAACCTTCTCGGTAGGGATGTCGTATTCGAGCATGACGTATTTGCGAGCCACGATGATTCCGCTAAGACGTTTGATGAAAGCTTTGGCATCTTCATTGGCGTCTAAATTTTTGTCAGCTGAAATAAGTGTTGCTTCAGATTGTAGGATGACATCACCGACTGTTTTGAGTCCAGCTTGTTTGATGGTTGTGCCAGTTTCCACAACGTCAGCAGCCGCATCAGCAATGCCAAGTTGAATAGAGATCTCTACGGCGCCGTCAAGTTTAACGATGTCTGCATTGATGTTGTTGGCTTGTAAGTGTTTTTTCACCAAAATGGGGTAAGAGCAAGCAATCTTTTTCCCTTCAAACATTTCAAGTCCAGGGAATTCGTCCTGTCCTGGGATGATGTAGCGCATTTTTGATTTGCCAAAGCCGAGTGCTAAACATTCGTCGATGTTATCGAAGTTTGTATCTTGCACGATGTCTCTTCCTGTAATCCCAAAAGTGAAAACACCACTAGAAACATAGGCAGTGATATCTTTTGGTCTGAGGAAATAAAATTCTACATTGTTGGTGTTGTCTGTGCAGACGAGGGCTTTGGCACTACGGCGAATTTTATAGCCAGCATTTTTTACTAAAGCAATGGCGCCTTCCGAGAGTGCACCCTTGTTTGGGAGAGCTATTTTAAGCATGTTTTATCCTAAAAAATTTATTGAACATCATAATCTCGAAGAAGATAAGTCTATTCATCAAACTTTCTAGCAGATCTCATAAATTAGCTCAGTACTAAATTGTGCGTTGATTGCAATAAAAAAGCACAGCTTTTTAGGCTGTGCTTTTTGTAGAAGTGTGTGGAGTTTAGTCTTCGATCGAGACTTCTTCTTCAGGTGCACCATCATTTTTGAGGATGGTTTTAACGCGATCAAGGACAGTGCTTTCGAGGGCTTCGTCAGCTTTGATAGCGTCCTTAGCTTGCTCACGACCTTGGCCAAGTTGGCGACCTTCGAATGAGAACCATGAACCTTTTTTGTTGATGATGTCGAGCTCAACTGCTACATCAAGGATAGATCCTGCACGGCTAATGCCCTCGTTATACATGATGTCGAATTCCGCTTTTCTGAAGGGAGGAGCGATTTTGTTTTTAACAATTTTTACTTTTACGCGGTTACCTAATACATCGCCTGCAGGGTTTTGAATAGCTGCTGCACGACGGATTTCCATGCGAATAGAAGCGTAGAATTTAAGTGCTTTACCGCCGGGAGTGACCTCAGGGTTGCCATACATAACGCCAATTTTTTCACGAAGCTGGTTAGTGAAAATGAGGCATGTTCGAGTTTTATTGATAGAACCCGTGAGTGAACGTAGTGCTGATGACATGAGACGAGCTTGAAGGCCAACGTGGCTGTCGCCAATTTGACCATCGAGTTCAGCGCGTGGAGTCAAAGCTGCGACTGAGTCAATAACGAGTACGTCGATTGAGTTACTGGAGATGAGTGTTTGTGCAATGTTGAGTGCATCTTCACCGCAATCGGGTTGAGAAACAAGAAGGTCTTGTGTGTTTACGCCGATCATGCGAGCGTATTGAGGGTCGAGAGCATGTTCAGTATCGATGAAAGCACATGTGCCACCAGATTTTTGAGCATTGGCAACGACGTGTAGACAGACAGAAGTCTTACCGGACGATTCTGGGCCATAGATTTCGACGACACGTCCACGTGGCATGCCGTAAACACCTAGAGCCATATCGAGTGAGAGTGCGCCAGTTGAGATGACGGACACATCTGAGTGTGGCTTGTCGCCAAGTTTCATAATGGCGCCATTGCCGAATTCTTTATTGATTTGGCTGATGGCAAGGTTTAAGTTGCGATCGCGGTCTGTTTTTTCTGTATCTTTCTTAGCCATGACTATTCTCCTCGTTGGGCTTGATTTTTTTACTAACTAATAAAATATAGGCATATATTTGTTAGTGTCAATTATTATCTAGTAAATTTATGGCTATTAATTTGTAGCCTTAATTGATTGAGTGCGTGACTTACGCTGTGTTGACGTACAAGATTGCGGTCTCCGCGAAATAAGCATTTTTCCACAAGTATGTCGTTTGGTATGAAGCTAGCTATGTAAACAAGTCCGACTGGTTTTTCATCGCTTCCGCCTCCGGGACCCGCAATGCCAGTGATGGCAACTCCGCATTCGACTTTAAACTTTTCGCGTAAGCCTTCGGCCATGGCGTGGGCGCACTCTTCGCTGACAGCACCAAATTTATTAAGGATGCTTTTCTTGACTTTTAGGTATTTGTTTTTCCAGTCGCAGGAATAAGAAACAATTGCGCCTGCTAAAACATCTGAACTTCCGGGTATGGCAGTTAAGGCAGAACTGACGAGGCCACCTGTGCATGACTCAGCGGAGGCGAAAGTCCAGTTTCTTTGGCGAGCAAGCTGAAGTATTTCTTCGGGCAGGCTTGGAGTCGAAAGTATTTCGATGGGGAAACTTTTCTCACAAAGCTTTGTAATTTTTTTTGCGTCGATGTTTTGCGGAAGTCGCAAAGAAAGTTTTACAATACCTGGTTGGGCACAAAAGCCGTAGTCAACTTGTGGGAATTCGCTTTTGATTTCTGCACAACGACGTTCGACTGAAGATTCAGTTTCACCGGCAATGATGTAATTGAGTTGAGTGAAACTTCTTTTGCTGTTAATGAGTGGGACTAATTCTTGTTCCAGCATCGGAGTGAATTCCGACGGGGGGCCAGGGAGCAGTGCAATGAGTTTTGATCCATATTTTATGAGTTGGCCATGAGCTAAGCCGGTGCGATTGTCGAGGAGTTTGGCAGATTCAATATGTTCGGACTGGTTTTTGAGCCATTGTTCCTGTGGTATTCTTTGGCGCTTGGCCATAAACTCTTCGAGTTCAGCTCGGATTTTTTCGGAATAATTGATTTTGAGTTTCAGGGCTTCTGCTACAGAGCGCCGGGTGATGTCATCGCTAGTTGCGCCAAGTCCACCGCATATAATGGTTAATTCATGGTTCTCTAATGAGAGTGTAAGAGCCTTTTTAATAAGTTGCGGGTCGTCTGGGATGATGCTGCTGGATTCGAGTTTCCAACCCATTTCAGTCCATTTTCTGCCGAGACTTAAGATGTTTGAATTGAGCGTTTGCCCTGAGAGCAATTCGCTGCCGGTAAAAATGGCGTGAGTTTTCAAAATTATTTCCTTGTATTGAAGAGCCTTATTAAAGGTCAAAAAAGACTTTGGTGAATGATACACCCCTGCATCATAAAGAACAATCAAAAGGAATTTCATTTAGCTTAAAAAGTTACTTGAAAGAAGTGTGTAACTCTTGTACTTTGGATGCATATTTTTTTGATTAAATTTTAAGGTAAATTAATGAAGTTCACTATTGAAAGAGATCGTTTAAACAACGCTGTTAAAAAAGCAGGTAGCGTTATTTCTGCCCGTCCAACTGTGTCTATTATGGGCCACTTCCTTTTGGATGTTCAAGCTAACCATTTAGTGATTACAGCGACTGGCCTCGACCAGACGATCACGCTGACTTTGGAAGCGAATATTGAGCAAGAAGGTAAAGCGACTGTTTCGGCAAAAATTCTTTCTCAGCTTGTACAGCGTTTGCCAAATGGTGACGTATCAGTGAGTTTGGATGAGCGTGGTATGGTGAATGTCGTTTGCGCTCGAAATGCTTTTAGTCTCCAAAGTTTAGATCCTTTACAGTTTCCGATTGAAGGTCGCGAAGAAAGTCGTCGTGAATTTATGATCAGTACTTCACAGCTTTGTGGTAATATTGCAAATGTTCTTACGCGGTTTCTACTGAAGAAGCAAAAGCACCAATGACTGGCTTATTATTAACAATTACTGACGGTACTTTTACAACTGTTGCTACTGATGGTCGTCGTATGGCTCTCGTGGAAACGGTAATCGGTTCAGATAGTTCGCTTGATAGCGATTCAATTTTACCTCTTAAAGCTGCGCAAGAACTTCCTAAGGTTTTGGAAGGTAGTAGCGATGTGAAAGTTTCTTTGGGTGATACACACGCTGTTTTTAGTACGGATGATGTGGTTTTTCAAACGAAATTACTAGAAGGTAATTTTCCTAACTACCGCATGGTGATGCCACCTGGTTTTGAAAATCACGTCACTATGCCACGTGACGAGTTCTATTCTGCACTTGATCGCGTATCCCAAATTCTCGACAAGAACCCAGCTGTTAAATTAAGTTTGACTCCAACAGAAGTTTTGATTTCTGCTATGAATAATGCGGAAGTCGCAGAAAGTCCGATTCCAGCTTCTTATGAAGGTGAAAATTTAGATCTCTCTTTTAATGCATCATTCTTAATTGATCCATTAAGACATTTAGAGTGCAATAAGCTTACTTTGCGTTTTAATGATCGTTTGAGCCCTACGGGTCTCTATGGTGATGAAGGTTTCCTCTACGTTATTATGCCTTTGCGCCACAACTAATTCATGGGATTTATTTCCCGAATTCAGTTAAAAAACTTTCGTAATTATCCCGAGCTTGAGTTAAAACTTGAGCCCGGGATTAGTGTGTTTAGGGGGCTAAATGGACAGGGTAAGACGGCTTTTTTAGAGGCTTTAGGTTTTTTGTCGCTTTTGAGGTCGATTCGAAGTTCACATACGCGTCATCTTAAAAAGTGGGAAAGTGATTTTTTTAGTCTGCGAGCTTGCCTCGATCGCGTCACTCGTCCCGAGCTTGATATGAGTGTGTATTATGGGGATAAGCGTCAGTTGAGCTTAGATGGTAATCGCGTTCCGACTACAAGTGACTTTATTGGTGTGGTCAAGAGTGTGGCATTTATGCCTGAGGATATCGAAATTGTAAAAGGTAGCGCGTCTTGGCGGCGTCAGTATTTAGATATTCTTTTATCGCAGTTATCACCGGGTTATTTGCAGTCCCTAAAGCATTACCAAAAAGCACTTAAAAGTCGGAATCAAGTTTTGAAACGAGGTCTTAATCTTGATCTCGAACTCGATGTTTGGGATGATATTTTGATTGAGCATGGCTGTGAGGTTTTAGAGGCTCGATTAAGTTTGTTGCCGCGTTTGGCGGAGTCAGTTAGCACATTAGTTGAGAAGATGCTTAAAAAGGATTTCTTGCTAGAATTACAATATAAGAATAGTCTTGCGAAGAACGCAACTGATTTGCGTTCTGTGTATATAGAGAGGCTTTTGGAAAATCGTGAGCGAGATAAGCTTTACAAAATGACTCATCAAGGACCGCACAGGGATGATTTGCTCATCAATTTGAATGGGCGATCGCTGTCGAATTATGGTTCGGAAGGCCAGTGTCGCTTGAGTTCTTTGATTCTTAAGGCTGCGGCGGTTGAATTGCTCTTACCAGTGGAAAAGCCGGACTGTTTGATTCTCTTGATTGATGATGTTTTAGGTGAGCTCGATGAATTTAGTCGTAGAGCTTTTTTGAAGTGCGTAAGCCGTGGTGATCAGGTCTTTATTGCTTGTACAGATATCCCGGCTGGCTTGGAAGATTATGAGTACAAATCTTATGAAGTTAAGGCTGGCGTCATTAGTTCTGTGGAATGATTTTGGCACAAAAAAAGCCGCTCGTGAGAGCGGCCTTTTAAAGTGGTCAAGAAATAATTATTTCTTTTTACCGAAACGACGGTTGAAGGCATCAATACGACCTTCCACGTCGGCATTACGAGCTGTACCAGTGTAGAACGGGTGGCAGTTCGAGCAGATACCAACTTTAACTTCTTTGCGAGTAGACTTGATGTTCCAAGTCGTACCGCAAGCACAGCT
>NZ_ABCK01000054.1 GCF_000170755.1 Lentisphaera araneosa HTCC2155 | reverse complement strand
GGACTGCAAAAGCACTCACTGCACCAAAGCACATAGCTGTTAATAAGAATTTTTTCATTGTATTACCTCTTTTGTTTATGTTAGGGTTGGATAATTTTACAAGATCAAAATACCCACCGCAAGATTTCTTCGCAGAAACAAGCTCACATTAACTATTTTTTAACATTTGAAAGCACCCCTTAAATTTGTCGTGTTTTTTCTATATAAACTCCTTGCAGGAAATACTTTTTACGATACCTTAGCCACTCTTTAATTGATGGCACCAGCTCTCTCTCATACCAAAACGATGTGCTGTCGAATCAAGACTTTAATATTATAGAATAAGCATAAGGGCAAACTCATGTCTATCACACTCAAAGCTGCTAAGCGCGAAATCGTTGGCAAAAAATCAAAGAAACTTCGTAGAGAAGCTATCATCCCAGGCAACCTCCAAGGTCGCAAAATCGAAAACGTAAATATCCAGATCGCTCAAAAAGATCTTCAAGTTGCTATTAAAGCAGCTGGTACTACTAACATCATCGAACTCGATGTTGATGGCACAAAGCACGAAGTTCTTCTTCGCGAAGTTCTCCGTACCACTAACCAACAGCACTTCGTACACGTTGAATTCTACGCTCCGGACATGGATGTAGCTGTTAAGACTTCTGTTCCAGTTAAAGTTGTTGGCGACAACAAACTTATCACTGCTGGCGGTATTCTTGTGACTCCTCAGTCAAACCTCGAACTTGCTGCTCTTCCAAAAGCACTTCCAGAGTTCATCGAAGTTGACATCTCTTCACTCCAATCTTTCTCAGACGTTATCACAGTTGCTTCACTTCCTGCAATTGAAAACGTTGAGTACCTCAGTGCTCCCGGTACTGCGCTTGCATACATTGCAGAAACACGCGCAACACGTTCTGCAGCAGCTGACGAAAAAGAAGCAGTAGCCGAATAAATTCAACTTAGCTTTTAAGAAGCCGACCTCTTGGGTCGGCTTTTTTTATGAGGTCAACTATGTCATTTCCCGAAACACTCCCAACAGCAATCAAGTCTTGGTTTGAAAAACAAAACTTTGAGCAACTCCTCCCTATCCAAGATCTAACTCTGAGAAGATCCCTAGAAGAGCAACAGCTCATCATTTCATCTCCCACTGGATCGGGGAAAACTTTAGCCTTCCTCATTCCGCTAGCTAAAAAACTCGAAGCCAAATCCAATGCTCGCACCTTAATACTGTCGCCCTCTCCTGAGCTGGCCATGCAAAATATTAAAGTGATTCGCGACATCTTCCCTCAGACAAAAGCCACCGCAGTCATAAGCGGCGTTAATATTGATCGTCAAAAAGACCAACTCAAAAAGCGTCCACAGATTATCTCGGCGACACCCGGCCGTTTACGTGACTTCATTGTACGTGGCCTAATAAAACCACAAGACTTTGATATCCTCGTCATTGACGAGATTGACGCCCTGCTTCGCGAAGGCATCGAAAACCTAGTGGCTGACTTACTACAAAACATGCCAGTCGAAAATCACCAATGCATCGTTGCATCTGCCACAGTTACTAATAAGACAGAAGAACTTCTCACTTATTGGCGCCCCGAATTCTTTCTTATCGAAAATAAAGAAACGGCTTCAACCAAACACTCTTACGTGTTCACCAATCCCAATAGACGCGACATTTGCTTGATGAAACTCATCCGCAAGGAAAAAATCAAAAGAGCCATCGTCTTTGTCAACAATTTTGAACACACCCGCCACACAATCAAGTTCTTCGAGAAAGACAAACTGAAAGCCAACTACCTAGAAGCTGCCATCAGTAAAACGGCTCGTACACAAAGACTCAAAGACTTTAAAGATGGCAAAATCAATTTCCTCATCACAACCGACCTCCTCAGCCGAGGCTTCGATTGCACCGACACCGTCGTCATCCATTACCACTGCCCTATTACTATAGAAAGCTTCAAACACCGCAGCGGCCGTACTGGTCGAGGTGATCAAGAAGGCTCAAACTATCTCATCATTACCGAGACAGAGCTTTTCTACATGGGTAAGTACGAGCGCAAAATGGATATCAAATTTTCTGAAATTGACCTCGCCAACAACCGCAGAGCCAAAACTCTTGAGGACTCGGACCAAGAAATAAGCTCTGAAGCTCCAAAAGCGAGAGTCAAGCAAGATAAGCCTCGCCAAGCTCCAAAAAACAAAAAGAGCAAGATCAGAGCTCAACTTGCTAGGGAAGCTAAAAAAGAAGCTGCCAAAGCAAACAAAAAGAAAACACGAACCAAGCGCAAAGGCAAGCCTGGCACACACAAAAAGAAAGGGCCTCAGAGCTAAACCCTAAGACCCTTCAAGAAAATCTAATTTAGACCTTAGATCCCACTATTAGAAAGAAAGTTTGAAACGCGCGACAACAAGCCCGTGACTTGTGGGTGCGATGATTCGAAATCTTCGATCATTTTTGTTATATCATTAACTAAACCCTCTTTTTCTGACTCTTGTTCAGCCTTGAGTTTTGCAACCAACGCCTCCAATTCAAGCTTCTTCGAACTATCGAGTTCCGCATTCTGGATTTCTTGTTCTAACTTTTCTAAAGTCTCATTCATCGTAAATCTCCTGTTTTCCTTAATATAAATCCCCACTCAAGAATAAAAGCTCAGAGCACACAAAAAAGCGACAATTATTGTCAGTACCTAAGCAATACTAAAACTTAAAGATATACAACAATTGTATG
The DNA here is from genome assembly GCF_000170755.1 of Lentisphaera araneosa HTCC2155. NCBI lineage: Bacteria > Pseudomonadati > Lentisphaerota > Lentisphaeria > Lentisphaerales > Lentisphaeraceae > Lentisphaera > Lentisphaera araneosa. The sequence continues at coordinate 7,515 of NZ_ABCK01000054.1, read as the reverse complement.
ACAGCTTAAAAAGCTTACGCTTTTTGTAAAAAGATCTATAAGTTAATGTTTTACATAGACTTGAACAAGAAATGCAAATATCTGTTAAAAATTTAACAGGCAGTCTTGATTTCCTCATTCGATCATTTATTTTAGGCGCGATTTATGAATGAACAAAAAAACAATAATCGACCCCCTTCGTGGATGAGCACTAGCAGCCTGGGTCTTGAACTCGCAATCGTCCTCGGACTGGGAGTTTGGGCAGGAAATAAAGCTGATCAGAAGTACGGATGTGAACCACTGGGAGTTTTGCTTGGAGTTTTTTTCGGATTTATATACGGATCGTATTCCTTTTGGAAGTTACTCAAAATGAATACAACAACGAAAAAGAAGAAGGATAAAAAAGACAGTGATGCAAGCTCTTAGCAAGCCACTCAGCCTCGCAGCCATCTTAACTGGCCCGGCACTTATCGCTATTTATGCGATGAGCGCAAATGTTTCTTTTTTGTCCGCGGACTTCGTCACCCCACTCAGCCTTGTCCTTATTAATAGTGTCGCCGTCATTATCATTAATGAGATTTTTATGACCCTTATGAAAGACGTCACTCTTGGCCTCGGACTCAAACTTGCCAAATCATTTTTACTTATTGCGATCCTCGCAATCGCCCTCTTTACACAAATCTTGACAGATCCCAAATTTGCTTGCTTCGCCTTCTTGATTGGCTATAGCTCAAGCATGGTATTTGAAACAATTTCATATAAAAATAACATCTCAAAAAAAGTAAACTAGCATGAACGTATTAAATACACTCCTTGCGGCTTCAGGCCAAAATCACCCCACCAAGATGGATGCCATCATCTTTTGGATTAAAGATCACATGTCTCTCGCCGGTAAACACTGGTCACCAGCTGGCTTTGGCGAAGGTCCTAACATCTTTAGCAACAACTTCACAACGCAGTCTTTCTTTTTAATCCTTTCTGCAGTTATCACCTTAATCCTTTTTGGTGTCCTCTATAATAAGAAGCAAAAAACTCCTACTGGTCTCACAAACTTCCTCGAACCCTTCGTTATTTACGTTCGCGACGAAATCGCCGTAAAGAACATGGGCGAAAAAGACGGCAAAGCTTGGACTCCTTTCTTCTGCTCACTCTTCTTCCTCATCCTCGGCTCAAACCTTCTCGGCCTCATTCCTGGTAACGCTACTGCAACAGGTACTTTCTGGATCACTGGCTCACTCGCACTCATCGTTTTCCTTTGCATGACTTTAGTTGTAGCGATCAAATACGGTCCTGTTAACTTCATCAAAGCTTTCATGCCCCCAGGTGTTCCTGGCTGGGTACTGCTCCTTCTCACTCCATTAGAGATGATTGGCCTCGTCGTTAAATGTGTTTCACTCACAATTCGTCTATTCGCTAATATGCTTGCGGGTCACATCGTCCTTTTCTCTATCATGGCACTCCTCTACGTATTCAGCTACTACGCAATTTTAGCTTACCCAATTGCAATCGGCATCTACGCTCTCGAAGTATTTGTTGGTTTCCTTCAAGCATACGTATTCACTTTCCTTGCGGCTCTATTCATTGGCGAGATGTTCCACCACGCACATCCTCACCACGATCATGATGAAGAGCACGCTCACTAATCCCCTTTCTTGAAAAACAAGATTCTTAAGCAATACAAAATAACAAAAACAAAAATAAAAAAAACGGAGAACTAACATGTTCAACTCTATCCTCGCTCAAGCTGCTGAAGCTGCTGTAACTGGTACACAACTCATTGGTCCTAAAGCTGGCGCTGCAATCGGTGCTGGTATCGTAGCTGTAGGCGCTGGCCTCGGTATTGGTAAACTTGCTGCTTCAGCAATGGAAGGTATCGCTCGTCAACCAGAAGCTGGTGACAACATTAAAGGTTCTATGATTGTTGCTGCTGCACTTATTGAAGGTGTATCACTTTTCGGCGTTGTTGTTTGCCTTCTTGCAGCACTATAATCCTTTAGCGGTTGAATTTTATGAAAATGGTAAAAGTTAAAGCATTAGCTTTTGCCTGCCTCGTTCTAACAGCTATGCCAACTATGGCGGCAGGTGGAGCAGATGCGGGACAATACGGCGAAAATGCCGCCATTCCTATGGCGATCATTTCGTGGATTTGTTTCTTCTCGCTCCTCTTCGTCGGTGGCAAAATCGCTTGGAAGCCAATTTTGGCTAACCTCGATGCACGTGAAACGCGCATCCGCGAATCTCTTGAAAACGCTGACCGTATCGATAGTCAGTTAGCTGACACTGAAGCAAGCACTAAGAAGCTTATTTCAGATGCAGAAGCTAGCGCTAAATCTATCGTTACAGGTGCTAAAGAGACTGCTCAAAAACTCGCTAAAGAAATTAACGACACAGCAAAAGCTGAAGCTCAATCACTCAGAGAGAACGCTCTCAAAGATATTGAAAACGCTCGCGCTAAAGCCGTTTCTAGCCTTCGTGACGAAAGTGCAGAACTAGCTGTAACACTTGCAGGCAAACTTATCGGAGAAAATTTAGACTCCGAAAAAAGCCGTGTACTAACCGATAAAATAATCGATACTCTTTAATTATGTTGACCTCAAAAGCAGCCAAAAGATATGCGAAGGCCTTTTTTAGCCTGGCGCAGGACAAGGGTAAGCTTGACGAAGTAAGAGCGGATTTTAACGCTCTTGCGGAACTCGCAGCTCAGTCGGAAGAATTGACTACTTTTCTTTCATCTCCACTCGTAGCCCAAGATAAAAGGCTTGAGCTTTTGAAGTCTCTGTTTGAAGGTAAAATTGGCGCAACTGCCATGAGCTTTGTGACTTTCCTTAATCAGAAAGACAGAACTCCAGTTCTCGCCGAAGTCTGTGAATACTTCGAAGTCTTCTGTAACGAAGCTGCCAATGTTCAGCTCGTTACTATCACTTCTGCCCAAGAATTGAGCGAAACTCAAGTCAAAGCAATCGAAGTGAAATTAGAAGCTAAGCTCAACAAAACCATCAAAGCTAGCACGGAGCTCGATGCTTCTTTGCTCGGCGGTTTTAAAATTGCTATCGGCGATCAAGTCATTGATCACTCAATCACAGCTCAACTCAACTCTCTCAAACAGAGTATCGTTAACGCGTAAAGGAAAATAATTATGGCAACAGATATTAAGCCGGAAGAAGTTTCAGCCATCCTCAAAGAGCAGTTCGCTGCTTTTGAAGCGGGTGCTCAAACTTACGAAACTGGCAAAGTCCTAAGCGTTGGTGATGGTATCGCCCGCGTTTACGGTCTCGAGAATGTCATGGCTGGTGAACTCGTTGAGTTCGCTTGTGGACTCCAGGGTCTAGCGATGAACCTCGAAGAAGACAATGTTGGTGTTGCGATCTTTGGTGAAGACAAATCGATCTGTGAAGGTATGGAAGTAAAACGTACCAATACAATCGCATCTGTCCCAACTGGTGATGCACTCCTCGGTCGTGTTGTTGACGCATTGGGTAACCCAATCGACGGCAAAGGCCCAATCAGCACTGAAAATTCTCGTCCAATTGAATTTAAAGCACCTGGTATCATGGAGCGTAAATCCGTTCATGAGCCACTCCAAACTGGTGTTAAAGTTATTGACGCCCTCACCCCTGTAGGTCGTGGTCAGCGTGAGTTGATCATTGGTGACCGTAAAACTGGTAAGACAACTCTTGCCGTTGATACGATCATTAACCAAAAAGGTAAAGGCGTTCAGTGTTTCTACGTAGCTATCGGCCAAAAGCGTTCTACTGTGGTTCAAATCGCAGAGACTCTTAAGCAGCACGGTGCTCTTGAATACACAACTATTATTGCAGCTACTGCTTCTGACCCTGCTCCTATGCAGTTCCTCGCTCCGTACTCAGGTACAGCGATGGCAGAACACTACTGCTACCTCGGATCACCGACTTTCGGTGGTACTGAAGGCGTTGCAGGCGGCCACGCACTCATCGTTTATGATGATTTGACTAAACAGTCACAAGCTTACCGTCAGCTCTCACTCCTTCTCCGTCGTCCTCCAGGACGTGAAGCTTTCCCAGGTGACGTATTCTATACTCACTCACGTTTGCTCGAACGTTCTGTTAAGCTTTCAGAGTCTGAAGGTGCTGGTTCTATTACGGCACTTCCAATTATTGAGACTCAAGCGAACGATGTATCTGCTTATATCCCCACAAACGTAATTTCGATTACAGATGGCCAGATTTTCCTTGAATCTGACCTCTTCAACGCTGGTCAGCGTCCTGCAATTAACGCGGGTCTCTCTGTATCACGTGTTGGTGGTGCCGCTCAAACTAAATCTATGAAGAAGACAGCCGGTACACTCCGTCTTGACTTGGCTCAGTACCGCGAACTCGCGGCATTCTCCCAGTTCGCTTCTGACTTAGACCCTGCGACTCGTGCTCAGCTCGAGAAAGGCCAACGTTTGATGGAAGTATGTAAGCAAGGTATCAACGAGCCTCAATCAGTGGCTGAACAAGTATGTCTCATCTATGCAGGTACCAATGGTTACCTCAACGATATCCCAGTAGACAAAGTTGTTAGCTATACTGCTGAGCTCAACGAAGCCCTGTCAACACGCTATAAAGATTTCAGCGACAAGTTCGCTGTTGAAGTTACTAATGATGACTTCTCGAAAGATCTTATCGCCGAAATGACAGACATTGTTAAATCTACTACAGAAAGCTTCAGTAGCTCACTGTAAATAAGCGGATAGAACTATGCCCAGTCAAAAAGAATACAACGTAAAAATCGCGAGCTTAGGCAACACAGCCAAAGTAACGAAGACCATGAACATGGTCTCCACGGCTAAGTACCGTAAAGCTCAAGATGCTCAGGGCAGCTCAAAACTCTATTCAGATCAGCTAAACCAGGTTATTGCTGGCTTAGCTGCCTCTGGTGGTGAGCTTTCTCATCCCCTTATGAAAACTTCCGAAGTAAAAAAGGTTCTCGTCATTACTTTCACATCAGACAAAGGTCTCTGTGCTGGTTTTAATAATAACCTTATCAAATTCGTAGAAAACTTCCGTCGCGATAAGGCCGACAAGTATGAAACAATTGATTTCATCACTTGCGGTAAGCGCGGTTACAATGCCATCCGCAAGGAAAACAATGTAATTGCCAACTACGACGACAAGACTTCTAATCCAGAATTTGATACCGCTCGCGAAATCGGTGATAAAGTTCAGAAACTCTTTATTGACGGCGACTATGACCAAGTCATTATTGCCAACAACAACTTCGTTTCTGCTCTTTCTCAGATTCCTACCCTCACAACTCTACTCCCTGTGAGTGGCGCTGCTGCGGAAGAAACTGAGTCCACCGAGAACGCAACGGACTACATTTACGAACCTGGCCAAGCAGAACTCCTGAGCTATCTGCTTCCAAAGACCGTAAACTTCCAAGTTTTCAAAGCTTTTCTGGAAAATGCCGCTGGTGAACACGCTGCGCGAATGGCTGCTATGGATGCTGCCTCGACCAACGCGAAAGACCTCATACAGAAATACACTGTTCTGCGCAACCGTGCACGTCAAGCAGCCATTACGACTGAATTGACCGAGATCGTTGCCGGCGCTGAAAGTTTAAAATAGGATAACTATTATGTCAGAATCAACAACAGGCAAAGTCCTTCAGATCATGGGTGCCGTGATCGACGTTGAATTTTCCGGTGGAACTATCCCGGGTATCTTCAACGCTTTGAAAGTGACTAACCCTTCAATTAACGACCAAGAGGGCAACTTAGTTCTCGAAGTAGCCCAGCACTTGGGTGAAGGCGTCGTTCGTACCATCGCTTTGGACTCTACTGAGGGTCTTCACCGTGGTGCTGTTGTTACCGACACTGGCGCGGGCCTTAAAGTTCCCGTTGGTGATGAAGTTCTTGGCCGTGCCATGAACCTCCTCGGTGACCCAATCGATAATAAACCAGTCGTAGAATCTAGCGACGAGTGGGAAATTCACCGTGAAGCTCCCGCTTTTGCTGATCAGGACACGGGTACAGAAGTACTTGTTACTGGTATCAAAGTATTGACCTCCTCGCTCCTTATCGTAAGGGTGGTAAAATTGGTCTCTTTGGTGGTGCTGGTGTAGGTAAAACAGTTCTTATCCAGGAGCTCATCAATAATATCGCACAGGAATTCGGTGGTAACTCCGTATTCGCTGGTGTAGGTGAGCGTACTCGTGAAGGTACAGACCTCTACGAAGAAATGGCTGAAGCTGGCGTACTCGAGAAAACTGTTCTCGTATACGGTCAGATGAATGAACCTCCCGGAGCTCGTGCTCGTGTAGCTCTGTCTGCACTCACAATGGCGGAATACTTCCGTGACGTGAAAAAGCGTGACGTACTCCTCTTCGTTGATAATATCTTCCGTTTCACACAGGCCGGTGCCGAAGTATCTGCACTTCTCGGTCGTATTCCTTCTGCGGTAGGTTACCAGCCTACATTAGCGGTTGAGATGGGTGAACTCCAGGAACGTATTACATCAACTAAAGACGGTTCTATTACATCTGTACAAGCTGTATACGTACCTGCGGATGACTACACTGACCCGGCTCCTGCAACAACATTTGCTCACTTGGATGCAACTACTGAACTCTCACGTCCTCTTTCACAGCTCGGTATCTACCCTGCGGTAGACCCACTCACTTCTTCTTCGACCATCTTGGCTCCTGAAGTTGTTGGTGATGAACAGTACCAAGTTGCGACTGACGTTAAAATGATCCTCCAGAAGTACAAAGAGCTTCAGGATATCATTGCGATTCTCGGTATGGATGAACTCTCTGAAGAAGACCGTCTCACTGTAGAACGTGCTCGTAAGATTCAGAAGTTCCTTTCACAGCCTTTCCACGTAGCAGAAATCTTTACCGGTCTTAAAGGTAAATACGTTGCATTGGAAGACACTGTCCAGTCCTTCAAAGAAGTACTCGAAGGTAAGCATGACGATGTTCCTGAGCAAGCATTCTACCTCGTTGGTGGTATCAACGAAGTACTTGAGAAAGCTAAAACTCTCGAAGGTTAATCATGTCATTTCAACTTAAAATCATCACTCCCGCACGTCTCGTTTTCGAAGGTACTGTCGATTCAGTCCGCCTCCCAGGACTCGACGGGGATTTTGGTGTACTCGACAATCACGCAGCACTCATCTCCGGCATTGCCGTTGGTGCCCTGCAATATGATGTCAACGGCCAACGCAAGAGCATCAAGCTCGAAGGCGGCTTTGTTGAAGTGAACGACAATGTAGTCAGCGTACTCGCGGATAGCGCTCAGCTCCCAGAGTAAACTCACTCATTGCCCTTCCTAAAGCCCCAAGTTCACAAGAACTTGGGGCTTTTCTTGTGCTGCCACACAGGCGAGTACTGCTAATTATCAGCCCTGGATAAGGGTAGGGAAAGCTCCTTGCGGAGCCTCCCCTCCTTCCGAACCGTACGTGCGGATCTCCCGCATACGGCTCTCCGGTCAATGCTTACTCCGAAGAGACTGAGATCCAATAGCCAAGCCTCTTCCAGTGAAAGACCCTAGCTCTGCAAAGTATTTCTTGGTAT
>NZ_ABCK01000053.1 GCF_000170755.1 Lentisphaera araneosa HTCC2155 | reverse complement strand
CGGTGGTGCAGTTGGTTGGGTCAACAGTGACGGCGGAGCATGGCTCTATAGTACTGATACAGTAACAGGTGGCGACGGTTTCTCAGATGTTTCAGTATCTGCTTCACTTAGTTTCGACCTCACTGAAAACCTCAGTATTTCTCCTTTCGTATCTTACACTGCTCTTATCGAAGACGCTAAAGATTCTACTGGTGGAGACAACGAAGAGATCTTCGGTGGCGTTAACTTAAGCTTCTCTTTCTAATTTAGAAAGAATTAGTTTTAAAAAAAGGCGGTCATTGACCGCCTTTTTTATTGCCTATATAATAAAGCCTAATTAGCTTCTTTTAGAACTTTAAGCAAGAATTCAACAACTGCCGAATTCGGCACCGCAAAATTCAAACTATTAGTTTCTGGGATTTGTGCCGTATTCACACCAACCCAACCTCGCCTTACCGAAACTAAGGGTCCTCCAGAAGAACCAGGGTTAATCGCTGCATCCGTCTGTAAGTAACCCACTCCCTTAGTATTTTCATTTTGAAAACTTGATAAGTCGCGATGCTGCTGCGAAACAATTCCCATTGTCACCGAATGGCCAAAACCATAAGGATTACCGATGGCAATAACTAGCTCTCCCTCTAGGTTTTTATTAATAGAACACATCTCAAGATAAGGAAAATCCTTATTTAAGTTTTTAATCTTTAATAAAGCCAAATCTTTACTAGGCTCTTCGGCCAAGATCTCTAACTCATAGAGTTTTCCTGTGTCATCAACTGCAGAAATCGTTTCCCCATTTCTTACCACATGTTCATTGGATATAATGTAACCATCAGGATGAATACAAAAACCCGAGCCTAAACTCTTCCCCTTAACAGCAACTTTAACTTTCGGACCTGGCAAAAAAGAGGGGAGCAAATGCACATTCCTCTCTGCCTTACCGCTAATAAATAAGTTTAAAACTGCTTTTTTAGACTGGCTTGCCACGCGAGAAATATCATCAATTTTTAAATCTTGTTTAATCTCCTGCTGAACCAACAATATATCTTTGAGTTGCTTACCTTTAAGAGAGTTCGCCTCAGAGCCCAAGATAAGCCCTTCTTGCAGGGGAGCTTGATATTCACTCACACAAGAACTACTGGCGAGAAAGACACTAGTCACAAAAAAGCTTTTCCATAAATTATTAATCGTTTATCTCCTATTTAAGTTTATAAACTATAAGGCTATGGAAAAGCATCTTGAAATCAATTACTTAATTTTTATTTAACTTCGATTGATCCTCTATGTTTTTTTACCCCCGAAGGAACAACATCCACTTTGACCAACTGTGGGTTGCGCATCGCATAGTCACCTTGATACTCACCTAAAAGAACTTTCATATAAGTATTAAGACTACTCTTTTTCGCTTTTACAGTAAAATAACAAATATGCTCTTTCCATTCCGACGAAGTCTCGGAGGTTATTGCCATCAAACCTAAATTTTGGCCTTTATCTGACTCCTTCGATCCACCCTTACCTTTCTTGTTAGATTTTTTGGCACCAAAGATATCTCCATAAGTTCCATAAGTATAAGTTATTGCGCCACTACCATCGGCTTTGACCTCGGTCTTAAACATATAACTCGCCCCTTCTTCTAATTCAACTTGATGGTACAATGCAAGGTAAGTTTTCGAAGATGACGAGGGCGTATAAAATGAAAACACACCTTTTTTGTATGATTCTTTTATCGCCTTGTACTCTTTAGATTTTCGCAGGTACCAATTCTCCTCTACTTTTTTAAACTTGGGATCTGAAATAAGATTATCTGCTTTTAGGGGTGATAATATTAGAGTTAAAGCTACAAAAATAACGCTTCTTACCATGTGACTATCCTTAATTAATTTTTACAGTTAAAAGCACTACGCTCTCTAATTCATAGATCTTACAAATGGCGACGAATTACATGTATATTCATAATAAATTAACTATTAGCAACTTAGAGAAAACCAGAACGACCCAATATAAGGCAAGACTAATTATTAAGATTGTTTTTACATAGATTTAACACAAAACTCGTTTTCTATACAAATCATTACACTATATTAAGGCTATCTAAAACGAGGTTGATTTTATGTCCACGCGAAGCTATGAATGCCACAATTGCCAGAGAAGTAATAATTACTTCCAAAAATATTGCGCGTCCTGCGAACTTCCTGCTGCCGTTGCCTGCTTGAAAAGCACAGGCAAGGGCGTTCTTCCTAGCGATTTAAAAATAGGCCTACTCCCCACAAGTCAATCTGTGGGCTCTGACATCCATTCAGACATTTTATTGCCCACTCTCAGTGTTAAAAAACAAGTCTGTACTTTACATTTTTCTGGTGGGCTTTTTCACTATATTTCTTCACATAATGAGAATGACATAAAATTTAATAACCAAGATATAATAGCGAATCAAAAGTATAGTCTTGAGCATGGCTGCATGATACGATTTGGAGAAGAAGAGTTTGAGCTCATCTATTTCAACAAACACAACAGAAGCCCTAGACTTGAAAAAGAATTTTTATCAGAATATGCACATCAATCTGTGAGCACTTCCATCAGTCGACAACTTCAAACGATTAGCTTTAAACATGCACTTTTAGAATGCCATACAGTCTCAGATGTGTTTTCTCTAAGCTTGGACACACTTTTACTGATGACTGGATTAGAGCGCGCCTATGGCTTCATGATTACCACCCATGAAAATGGTGAAATCGAACTCCAAGAAATATTAGCTAAGAATAGTGATTTCAAGACAATCGTAGAAAGCGATCAACAAATATCTCAATCAATTATTAAAAACAGCCTCCACAAACATAATTCGATATATATAAGTAATTCTGACATCATTAAAGAAAAATCACAATCCATGTTCGATTTTGATATTAAAACTATTATTTGTCTCCCATTAAATACCACTTATTCAAATTCTCAGAAAGAAACCATCGGCATTCTTTATGTCGACAAACAATACACTTCACATCGCTTACCCAAAAAACTGGAGTCCAGCCTGAGAACGATTTCCACTATGGCAGCTTCAACTATTCATAAGCAAAATAATAATAAAAACCCTATGCCTAGCTCTGAAACTCAAGCGACAATACGCCATCTCAAAAGAGAATTAGCTGATTTAAGAAAACACCTTAAAACAAGCTCTGAACTCATTGATAAATATGATTACGGAAATCCCTGCGCCATAAAAACGCGCCTTCGCGAATGTCGCAAAGACTTGCTCAGCTTATCAAAAATCATTTCAGGGAGCGCTCACATCCCTAAGGTTCATAAGCTAGAAAAATAAACTAGCCATTTCTAAACTTTGTGATATAATTCAGTTAAGATTAGGAAATGCAATGATTTATACCATACAGTTTAGTTTATCAAAAAAAACGATCGAATACGACCCAAAAGCTAATAGTTTTTTTTCCATTCTCGACCTTGCTGACAAAGCTGGCGTAGATATCAGACGCGGCTGCCGAAGTGGCCACTGCGGAACCTGTTCTGTCCCTTTAATAAGCGGAAGTGTAGAACATATTTTTGGAGATAAGATGGAAACAGACTGTCCTGCTCATATATTAACATGCTCCTTTAAACCAAAATCTAACTTAATTATTGAAGCCTAATGGAAAATCGACGCAGCTTATTTAGAGGTTTTAAAAACTTTGGCTCTCTTATGCGTGATGTTGTTCACGAACATAAAGAACAAAAGAAAGAACTTAATAAAAACCCTAGTGCCCCAGCAGAATTTTTTCGCCCTCCAGGAGCTTTGCCCGAAGCGGACTTTCTCAACAAATGCACCCAATGTAATGATTGTATGGAAGCCTGTACCCCCGGAGCTATCTACAAACACTTTGACCCCAACTCTAAGGCAAACCTCACTCCCATTATCGCACAAGATGTGATTCCTTGTGAACTCTGCGAGGATACTCCATGCGTCACAGCATGCCAGGAAGACGCTCTTGTTTTAAAGGAAGACGAAAAACCCGTTATAGGTAAAGTTCAAATTTATATTGACAACTGTTATTCTTGGAATGGTATTGACCCCGAGTGCTCGGCATGTGCGGATGCTTGTCCACTCCCCGAAAAAGCTATTGTCGCTGACTCAGAAGGCAGGATGAGAGTCAAAACCGCTCTATGCAATGGCTGCACATTGTGCACACATGTCTGTCCAGAGTTTCATAATGCTATAAAAGTCGTCCCCCTCACCGAAGAGCGAACGACTCCTCAGTAATACTAAGCGTCGAATTCAATTCCAAACTTATCGCACACACTTTTAAAATCATCGTGCAAAGGTGCTGTAAAGGTCATGATCTCTTGAGTCCCAGGGTGAATGATTCTCGTTCTCCAAGCATGAAGAATGTGCCTGTCTGGTGATTCTTTTTCATCCAAACGTCTCACACCATAAAGCTTATCACCAACAACAGGATGATTAATTCCCGACATGTGAACGCGAATCTGGTGGGTTCTGCCCGTATCAATTTTTAACTTAACTAGGGTCGCACCATTATTGTCCGCTAAAACCTTGTAATGAGAAATGGCTTCTTTACCACGATTTGAATCGTTAGTATTTTCCATTTTCTGCCTATTCGAACGCGAACGGCCAATATGACTTGTGATTGTATCTCGGCCAACGCGAATAGTTCCACGACATAAAGCAACGTAATACTTTTCCACATCACGCCTCGCAAAGGAACGACTTAGTTTATCGAGATTTTTTGCGCTTTTCGCAACAATAATCACGCCTGAAGTTTCTTTATCCAAACGGTGAACAATCCCTGGTCGACTACTGCCATCATCCATAGCACTGAAAGTATCTAAATCACGTCCTAGCAAAGCGTTGACTAATGTTCCCGTGTAGTTACCTGCGCCCGGATGCACGACCATACCTGCTGGTTTATTAACCACTAAAATATCATCATCTTCATAAATAATGTCGAGCTCAATATCTTCTGGTAACAAGGTGCTTTCATCTGCTTCTTCAGGCATTTTGTAATGTACAAAATCACCTTCAATCACATTTTCAGACATACGTGCATTAATTTTGGCACCAGAGCGCACGAGCTCAAAAGCACCATCCTTTAAGCTTTTCTGTAAAAATGTTCGTGAGTATTCTGGCAATTGTTGAGATATATATCTATCTAAACGCTGACATTCATTAAATTCATCTACTACCCACGAGTGGGTGTATCCTTCTGGGACTTCCATAAACTATTCCTTTTCTAATTGGGGAAAGTCTAATTCCCGATTTCGACGACACAATACTATAATAACGCAACCAAGCAAGAAGGTGCCAATAGCTATATACTGTGCCAAAGATAAACCTGCGGTTAAATCTTGATCATCGCGGAAGAATTCAACAATAATTCTCCATAGACTATAAACGCAAAAATATAGACCAAAAATCATACCGGGCTTTGCTAATTTTTTACTTAAATAACACAACAAGAGACAAACGCCTACAAGTGCAAAAACTGAATAAAGGGGCGCTGGATGAACCGCAGCTGATAACTCTGCCTGGGGCTCAATAAAGCCACGCTTGAGGTGATCTGTCCAAGGAAAGCTCCCTTTCGGATATTGCACCGCAATAGCATCAACAGAACAACGGCCACCAAAACAGCAACCATTAAGGAAACAACCGATTCGCCCAAAGGCATGTGCCAAGGCAATGCAGGGTGCCGCTATATCTAGTGCTGTCAAAAAATTAATTTTATTGCGCTTACAAATGAAATAAGCAATAATCAATCCACCAATCAAACCGCCTTGAAAAACTAAGCCCCCCTCTTGAAAGGCAAAAATTTTCGAAAAGGGACGATTGGCAAAGTTTTCATCCCAATAACGCACCACAAAAAGTGCGCGTGCACCAATAATAGCTCCAATCATTGAGTAAAATAAGGTCGTCTCAATCTTATCGGGATCTTGACCATAAATCTTTGCCCTCTTCTTCAAAAGAAATAAAGCCGCCAAAAAACCACTTGCGGCCATGACTTGAAACCAGCGCAGTATTATTTGACTTCCAAAGAGATCAAATTCTAAAAAAATTTCTTTCATAAATATCTTCTAATATTTTTTGTTTTGTGATTTTAGTCGGATTAGTAAGTAATTCCACAGAAATCGGATACTTTAAGATCAGTTATTTAGTATAGTGACTATAATTCATTTGATCAGAACCGACACAAAACCGATGAACTAAACTGCTTTTATTGCTCAAAAAAACACCTTTATGAATAAAAAAAATTACAGCATGTACATCGTTATTTCGATTGTTATTTCCCTAGTATTCCACGCCCTCCTAGCTCTAATATTCTCCTCTCAGCTTACAAGCGTACTCAACTCTTTTAAAAGCACCACCATTAAGCCTCTCCCAAAAGAACAATATAAAAGCCCTGCTCCGCGCGTCGAAAAGTGGGAACCAAAAACTAAACGTGACCTCGACCAAGAGCTCAAAAATGCATTGCGCCCTTCTATCACTCCCGCCAAGGTCAAACTCGAAGATTTAAAAATCAATGCGGACATCGCACCTAAAGTCGACTCTACCTCTCTCGCCAAGTTGCAGATGAAGATGAGTGCTCAAATTCCAGGGCAATCCCTTTCCACCCAACTTCCTCCTCAGATTTACGAGATTAAACCACAGTTATCTGACGAACACCTTTCTGACGCTAACAAAAGCTTGATCGATAAGCGAGTAGAGAACACTGATGACGTGGGCAATCAAGCCCTCTCTTTCAAAGCCAATGATGGGCAGGGTATATCAGGCTCATCTATCGGTGGCAGATCCGCACCATCGATCACACTCCCCGTAACCAGCATACGACCTTCAATTGACCTAAGCCCTCCGAGTGATCCGCGTGGCCAAAACTCCCTAAATCTCATCAAAAAACCCTCACTCCCTCAAATATCAGTGAATGAATCTAGCCAAGGTCAACTCGATGACGTTTTAAAAATTATCCCCTCAGTCTACGTAGACCCTAGAGATCAGCAAGGTTATTTCCAAGTGGATATCACCTTAGATAAAAACTCAAAACGTCTCATCTCACAAGCCAAAGAAATTATGTTTATTTTGGATACATCCACAAGTATTCGTTACGAACAGTTTAATAACTTCACCTACGCCATCAAAAAAGGCATTAAAAACCTTTCTCCCCAAGACCGTTTTAACATCGTGACCTTCAATATTAAAGATCGTCGCTGCTTCCCTAGTTACGCACCTGCAAATGACGAAAACATCGCCATGGCACTCAAATTTTTAGACAACACTAAACGCGGTGGTAAAACTGACGTTTACAAAAGCCTTCGTCCTTACATAGCTCAGAGAAGCCAAAGCCAATACCCCAGAATCATCTATCTCGCAAGTGATGGCAACACCACCACGAGAGGCGGAGTCGAAGGCGTCGAAATCATCAGTAAAATCACCCAAGACAACCAAGCGAGAACATCTATCTTTGCCATAAGCAATGGAGATGATACTTCTCCCTTCCTACTCGACCTTTTAACCCTACGTAATCGCGGGTACAGTATTCTGCAAGAAGAACCCGAGGGCTCAGGCCTGATGTTTGAAAATTTTATAAAAACCTACTCTGACACAGTAGTCAGCAAACTTAACTATCGTTTTTCTTCACAAATTGATCACGATGAAATCTTCCCTCGCGAACTCCCTCACCTCTACCGTGGTGGAACACTCTCAATTTATGGACAATTTAAAAGCGGACAACAATCCACGCTTGTTCAAGTAAAAGGCGTCGGCGCAAAAGGGCCTGAGGAGATTACCTTTAAAATTGATTTTAAAACATCGGCAAAAGGCAAAGCTACTTTAGCACAAAATTGGGCTCACCATAAAATCTTATATTTACTCGGCGAACTCACTGATAACCCAAATGATAAAAAGATTAAAACTCAACTACGTAATCTCGTTAATAAGTATAAGATCCCCATCCCCTACGAGATCGAATAGTAAGTTTACTGAGAAGACTGCTCAGAAATAGTAATTCACCTTTAGACCCAATTCATTCCAATCCTGATGAAAGGAATCAGTCCACTTAAAGTAACTATTGAGGTGAACACTTTTGCTTAGATTCCAGTTCAAGCCTGTCTTAACTTCAGTCATCTGATTACTCTGCCCTAACACACCCCAGCTATGACGTCCAGATAACTGTGCAGAACTATGTTGATTGATATAATAAATTGTCCCTAACTCTGGGCCAATACCTAACATATAATTATCATTCAAGACACCTGAAAAATGTAGTGAAGGACGCAATAAGCCGTACACCAAAATCTCGTCCTTGAATAAGGAACTTTGCCCAAATCCGGTATCTATATAAGTCGCCACATGTAAATCTTCGTCATTCTCCCTTAAACGCAGTGACTCTGCACCCACATCAACTACCCAGGACAATGGATCAAAATATTCATCTACAGGGGCTAAAGAATGAATTGTCGCTAACTGAAATTTCTTTAACTCTAAATCTTCATCATCATAAAAGTAATAAAGCTCAGTATTAAGTACTTCAATAGCACTCCCCTTCAGGTAGCCTGCCCAAGTATCTTCCAAAGCATGATAAGCTGGACGCAAACTCAAGGATACAAACCCTTGATCATCGTAAGCCCCCGATCCTAACTGAACTCGCATTGAATCATGACCTTCTGCGGGATCAAAAGGAACTTCATAATCATAAGGCTTATCATTTCTCCCCAGCTTAGCCCGTTTGCGTAAAGTACCTAAGTACAAGTCCTGGTACTCTTCTTGAGTCATTTCTCCATCAGCTAAATGGATCAGCATCAATTCAACGGCCACATCGTAGACTCGACGTTGTTCTTCTAATGAAGACTCTTTCAAAACTAAGTCTTCCTCTGAAGTCGCTTCGCGGCGAGAAAGTGATTTTGATAAATGTTTTTGACTGGGCTTCAAAGGGTCAGCAATAGAACGAATTTTAGTTGACTTTGAGGGGCGATACTGACCCTGCTCAAGCAAATCATTGGCTTTAACCAATTTTATTGTATCCACAGGTAAAACCCAATAATCATTCGCCTGCCTCGCCAAATTCATCCCTGGACGAGCCGCGTCAATAGCAAAGAGTAAATTGTATGAACAGTTCTCATCAAAGAAGTAGTAATCCGAACTAATATTCTCCATCTCAATGACGTGCATCAACATCCTTTCAATTTCTTTTTGAGTGAACTTAAAATCGTATTCCCACACATCTCGCATATTGTGATCGGAATACTCAATCACTTTCTCAAAGTACCTAACTATATTAAAAGTCCCTGGGTACATGCCTAGAACACCCTTTACAGCAAATTTTAAACCATCAGTTTCCTCCGTTCTCGCCGAATAGTTAATTGAGTACGCCATAAGCTTTTTATTTCGTTTACCTTCAATATTCAGTAAAGTATGACCAAATAATGATGAAGGATTATTCATATACTGACTTGGAAAGACCAATTTAACTTTATCTGGAGCAATATTATTTAAAATCCTCTGAAACTTAGGACTATGATCAGAGACAAACAAGGACTTCGCCTCGGGCAACTCCTCAAGAATCCAATCCAAACGTGCTGGAAAACGGTTAACTACATGAGTATCTTCACTCGGATCACCTTTCGAAAAAGCCTCTAAACAGGCTTCTAACTCGGCGTTAGGATTAATTTTACCTAAAGGCGAGAGAAAAAAGCCCTCATCATCGACCACACTAGCCTGAGTAAAAAAGCCACTATCGTAATGCAATAAGTTTAACCAATGGTCTTTTGTGGCCACGCCACGTTCTTTCGCTAATTTCTTTAAATCACTCACTTCCATTGCAGTTGCTGACATAAGCAGCAAAAAGCATAAAAAATACTTCATCTGTTCCCTTTATAAAATTGACTCGATAATATACTTGTGATGGTTACGATAAACAGATAAAACAGCTCATTTAAGCACAAAAAAGCCACCGATTCTCATCGGTGGCTTAAAAACTAGCTAGTTAATAAACTTAGCTTTTAGCGATATCCATGATATTGCTTACAACTTCAGTGTGAGTCACTTCGTTTGTTGTATAAATATTTGCGAAGTTATCTTGAAGCTGAGTTTTGAAAGCTTCTTTGTCTTCTACTTTAAGAATGGCTGCGATTGTGTCGACTGCTTCACCATTACCCATAGCAATATCTTTTGCTACGTTATCCATGTTACCAGCAATGAAGATATTCATTTGCTCTTGTGCCCAGAACTCATCAGGCTTTTCAGCATCTAAAGTACCAGAGGTAATTGCAAATAAACCATTACAAAAAATCATGTTTGTAGTTACAGCAGCAGTTTGTGACATAAGACC
>NZ_ABCK01000052.1 GCF_000170755.1 Lentisphaera araneosa HTCC2155 | reverse complement strand
ATGTGGGCTTAAGTGATGATCAAACACCTTTTTTTACCATGAAAGAAGTGCTCGGTGAAGACATGGATAAAGTATTGGAAAAAGATTATGTGCTTGCCAATATGATTGATGTTTTTATTAAAATTTGTGAAGGCGTCAACTACGCGCACTCACTAGGCATCGTTCATCTCGACTTAAAACCCGAGAATGTGCGCATTGGTCATTTTGGGGAAGTGGTCGTTTGTGATTGGGGCATTGCTGAACTGGGAGGAGAACTGGGCCAAGAGGGCGAATCTTTTTTAGATAAAGATTTAAGTAAAGTCCTCAAATACATTCGCAAGGGAAGGGGAGAAGAAATTAAGGGCACACCTGGATACATTGCTCCCGAGCGCTTTGAAAAACAAGCTCCCCATAGTTCAAATGATATCTATTCCTTAGCGGCAATCCTCTATGAAATTCTTACGGCGCAACGGCCCGTGCAAGTTCGTTCAGTAAAGGAACGTCGAATTACTTGTCCCGATAAGTTAGGCTCGAGTTTTCTTCCCCCCAGTTTGGTAGCCATCTGTAATAAGGGCTTGTCGCCTCAGCCAGAAGAGCGTTATTTAACGACGCTCGAATTTCTCGAAGATTTAAGGCTGTATGTACGAGGTTACGCCACTGCGGCAGAAGATGCTTCGCCCCTACGTGTGCTCAAACTTTTGTATTTACGCAACAAGGGCTTCTTTCACTTACTTTTGACTTCAATCACACTATTTACCGTGATGGTCGTCATTTTTATTATCAATATTGAGGAGAGTCGTCGCTTAGCAATTCAAGAAAAAGAGAAAGCAGTCGCTGCTCGCGATGAAATTAAGTTGCTCAATAATGATCTGCAAGAAAAGGAAATCGCTCGGCAAAAGCTACTCAAATTAGAATCCAAACGGCAGTTGATGATCGCCTACAATAGATTGGCCAAGCAACAGTTCCTTGCGATGAATAATGCTTTTGCTGTGTCCAAGCAATTTGATCCAGAGAACTCAGGCGTGCTTTATTTTCAAGGGCGACAAAATTTGGCTGAAATGAAATGGCAAGAGGCGATTGCGGCCTTCGCAAAAATGAAGCATGCCAAGGCAGTAACTTTAGTTGAAACGATCAAAGATTTAGATACGCTCGCGCTACTTGAACACATGGATGAACTCGTCAGCCATTTGGATTATCCCTTTAGTGAGTATTTTTTACTTAACTTAATGAATAAGGACTTGAGTTTAGAAGAAAAAATTCAGGCTTATCGCTGGTATTTGAAAATTCAAAATCGCGGCTTAGCTCACCTCCCGAAAGTAACTGTCAAACCACTTGAAGATGGCACGGAAGTTATCCTAGAAAATGAACGAGGAGTGAAAAATCCGGGGCCGATTTATTTATTAAAACCGATAAAAGTGAGTTTAAAAAATAGTGGGATTATCTACCCCGAGAGCCTCAATCAATGCGATTTGTTAGAAGAATTATCACTTAGTCAAACGGGGGTGCTTGGAGCCGGTAACTTAGAAATCAAAACTTTGAAAAAACTCGATATAAGTCTGACGAGTAGCAATGATTCCTATCAATTTTCAGGTATGCCTGAGCTCGAAGAAATCAATATAGCCAACACACGGATCAAAAACCTAAAGGGCTTTGCGGGGCTCGAAAAGCTCAAACTTTTAAAGCTGGATGCGAGTCAAGAAAAGGCCGTCAAAACGGATTTACCTGAGCTGAGGTATAAAATAAAATGATTTTTTTGCAAAAATTTGTCAGTTCCCATTTTTACTTGCGTAATAAAAAGTATGAACCTATACTTTAATTAAGACCAAAGAGGCCCGCAATGAAAAAGTTTACACTCTTAGAACTCCTTGTCGTAGTGGCGATTATAGGGATATTGACATCGATGCTACTGCCAGCTTTAGGCAAGGCAAGACTCTCAGCTCAGAAAAGTGTTTGCGTCAGTAACATGAAGCAAATTGGCACTAGCATGTATATCTACGGAGATGATAATGATAGTCACGTGGTGACGGCAGCGGTGAGTGGTAGCATTACTTATTCTAAGCAATTGAGTGAAGACTATGGCATGAGTGATGCAATTTTTTCTTGTGCACAAGATAAAATAGAAAGATCGAATGATAGAAAGACGCGCAGTTACTCGATGAATACGGGGACTTCGATCACCTTCGAAGGTACATCTACGCCAAAAGATGATAGTGACTGTAATGGTGTGACTCGCATGGCGACTTATAATACAGTGAGCTATAGCGAAATTGCCTCAGATACACTACTTTTAACTGAGCTGTGGGAAAGCATTAATTATGCTCATGGATGGTCGCGAGCCGATATGACTTGGTCTTACTGGAATTACATGAGTGATTGGACTGAACGTTTGGATGCCTTTCATTTTGGGCGCCCCAATTATTTACTGATTGATGGCAGTGTCAAAAATCGCGTTCATAGCACGTATAATCAAGGAATGTTTACCCGCTTTGCCAATGACTAATCAAATTTTGAATACTTTAAGTTGAGCCTGTCCAAGACGGGCTTTTTTTATTAAAAATGGAAACAAATATGAAAATAATTTATGTCTTTTTAGTGTTGCTCACGACTCAATTGACTGCTAGCGACTATAAAACTTTGTACAATCTTTCTTATTACGACAAGCTTGAAAAAGATGCGTATATCCAAGAGCGCTGTGTATTGGACCTTTATTATCCTACTAAAGAAAAAAACTTTTCGACTATCGTTTGGTTTCATGGAGGTGGATTAACTGCCGGTAAAAAGAAGGTTCCTGAAGGGCTTTTGAAACAAGGCATGGCAGTGGTTGCGGTGAATTATCGTTTGAGTCCGAAAGTGAAAGTGCGCCAGTGTATAGAAGATGCCGCTTCAGCAGTGGCTTGGACTTTCAAAAACATTGAAAAGCTCGGTGGCGCGAAAGATAAAATATTTTTATCGGGCCATTCAGCAGGGGGCTATTTAGTGGGCATGGTGGGCTTAGATAAAAGTTATTTAGAAAAACATCAAATTAATGCGGATGAGATAGCAGGACTCATTCCTTTTAGTGGACACACCATAACGCATTTTACGGCGCGCAAGGAGATGGGGATTTCTGGTAAACAACCGCTCATCGATGATTTGGCACCACTTTATCACGTACGTAAAGAAGCTCCTCCCTTGCTCTTAATTACGGGCGATCGCGAATTGGAAATGTTAGGTAGGTATGAGGAGAATGCTTATATGTATCGCATGATGAAAGTTGTGGGGCATAAAGAGACGAAGATTTTGGAGTTGGATGGCTATGGCCATGGCATGGTGGAACCGGCGATTCCCTTGTTAATTAAGGAAGTTCGAGCGCGTTCTAAAGACAAAAAATGATTTTTTTGAAGGTTTTTTGTCAGTTCTGATTTTTCTTTGCGTAATCAATATCAGACGGTGAAAAAACGATTTGTTTCGCCGAGCAAATAATTAACTCAAAGGAAAAAAATGAAGTTTTTAATCTTACTTATTTCAATGTCATTCAGTCTCATGGGCCAAGTGGACTTAGCGCCTTATAAAAAAGCTAAACACACCGTGGTCAAGACCTTGGCAAAAAACTCAAATGTCTATAAACTCAGCGAAGACTTAGCCATTGCCAAGCATAAAGAGGCTCTCTCCTTATGGGATACAGTCGCCAAAAATGACGCGCACTTCAAAATGATGTATTCTCAGTGGAAAGATCTCAGAGGGAATAAAGACCCGCAAGTTTTGAAGCGCTTTTACCTGATTGATAACGAATTGGAATACTACATCTTGAGTACGGTGAAAAATGATTCCCGTTACACAGAAGTTTATGAGAAGTGGGCTAGCTCTCAAGCGCAGCTCAACGAATTTCGCTTAGAGAATGTCAAGAAAGCAGATCGCGAAATTCTAGCCGAAGCTTATGATGTGATGGCACAATTCCGCAACAGACAAAGCTCTATAGAAATTTAAACAAGAGACCCCTTATGCGTTACCTATATATTTTAATCGCCTTTTGGCTTTGCCAAGCTTGTCAACAAAAGCAAGTGCAGGAAGCCACTGCCCAGCCTAAAAAAGCCGAGCCCATCAAAATTTTGAGTACTCAAGAACTTTTAGACTTGCCAATGACGGATAAAAAAACCTTGGTAGCGCACTTTATGACTGGAGATATTGATTATGATTTTGGGGCTCGTCCGGGCGGTTTGAGTCGCAATAAATCTTGGTATGCTCGAAATGGTGAATTCGCAAAATTTGGAGGCCTTAACCAAGTGGCTCCCATGGATATGTTTTTGTTTAAACGCGGGGAGCGCAGTTTAGAGCAAGTTGTGGAGCAGGAATTGCGCGCAGCTCATGTGGCTGGCTTGGAAGCTTTTCATTTTTATTACCCCGAGGTCATTCACCAGGGCTTCATGAAAAATTATAACGAAGTAGTGGCGACTTTTTTTAAAGTGGCAGCGGAACATTACCCCGACTTCAAATTCACCCTCTGTTTATCCAATGCTAATGAAGGGACACAAAGCGAGAAGATTGACCGTTGGTCCGGTTCGATTCGCAGTTTGTTTCAGAAGGTGGAGGGCTATGATTCATGGCTGAAAACTCCCGATGGTCGCGTTATTTTTTATCTTTGGAATAACGATGCTCTTGCGGATACAATGGAACATCAACCCTGGTTAATAGATCGTTTTCCCGAACGTATTGCGGAGGTCGCAAAAGCCCATGATGACTTGGCGATAAAGATTGGTGTGAAAGCTGCTTTCATGTATGATTTACGCTTTCCTGCCAATCACAATTTAACGAAAAAGGTTTTGGAACATTTTCCTGGTGTGTGGTCTTGGACCGATAACACAAAGCATCTCGATGACTTTCGAAAAATCAAGCTTTTATGCGATCAGCAAAAGCGCGACTTCTGCCTCACAGTTTATCCCGATTATTATACCAGTAAGCTCTATTGGAAAGATCGTTCCAAAGGTCACGGCATGTTGCACTACTATGAGCTTAAACAAGCGCAGATACATGAAGTGGAACGCCATTACCAAAATTGTGGACTCTCGGCTTTGTACCGAAAGCTCTTTGACTTTGCCATTGAGCAAGACTTACAGTGGATCAGCTTGGCCACTTGGAATGACTTCCCTGAGGGGCATCACATTGCTCCAGAGCTCAATCACAATTTCGCCCCCATGGTGCTGATGGATTTTTATCGCAATGAATGGCGGAAAAGTGGCCGAAAAATAGAGGAATCACTCTCAGTTTTTTATAAAAAATATACCCATGATGTTCAAGCAAAGTATAATATTAAAGTTTATACCAAAAAGAGTATGGGACCAGAGGTTTTAGAGGATTATATCGAAGTCGTCAGTATTTTGCAAAAGCCTGGAGACATTTTCATCAACGGGACTTTTGTGGCCAGGGTACAAGCAGGTTTGCAAAGTACCAAAATCCCCTCGGGAATTGGTCAAGTGAATGTCCAAGTTAAACGTCAAGGAGAAGTGGTGTTGAAGCTGATACCACCTCAGAAAATTACCGACCAAGCCTTTCGGACTGATCGTCTTACTTATATGTACTCGACTCGTTTTAGTGAGTACTTTACAAAAATTTATGGTGAACAGCTAAGTGAACCTCAAATCAATGATTTTGTCTTAGAATAAAACGGTTTATATCGCAGTATTTTATACTTAGCGAAGGACTCTTCTTTAAGAAGGGTCCTTTTTTATGCCTAAGTTATTTGCAATTACTTAAATTAACTATTACTATACTAGTATACTTTAATTACTAAAAAGGGTCTAGTATGAGTTTTTTGCTAAAAAGTGAATGCGAATTACAAGAAAAAATAGCACAAATGAGCCTGAGAGAAAAAATCGGGCAAATGAACCAACTCATCGTCAGTCATGCGGATATTGAAGAGAAAATCAAAAATTCTGATGTGGGTTCAGTTATTATCATCAATGATGAAGATATCGAACGTAGTATCCAGCAAAAACAGCTTGCGGCAAAGTATACAGATATTCCCTTGCTTGTGAGCACAGATGTCATTCATGGTTATAAAACGATCTATCCCATTCCCTTAGCTTGCTCATCGACTTGGAATCCTGAGCTCATTAAACAAGTGGCCTATCATTCAGCTCAAGAGTCTGCGGCGGATTCAACAGATTGGATTTTTGCTCCCATGGTAGATGTCTCGCGTGATTTGCGTTGGGGACGAATTGCGGAGTCCGCAGGAGAAGACACACATTTAAATACAGTATTTTCCCGTGCCTGGGTTGAAGGTATTCAAGAGTCGGGTTCGATCGCAGCTTGCGTGAAACACTTCGCTGCTTATGGGGCGGCAGAAGGAGGGCGTGATTACAATAGTGCTCAAGTATCGGAGCGCATTTTACGAGAAGTTTACTTGCCACCTTTTAAAGAAGCTATTAATGCGGGCTGCAAAACAATTATGATGGCTTTCCAAGATCTCAATGGAATTCCGGCCTCCATTCATCCTTTGCTCTATAAGATTTTGCGCGAAGAATGGAAATTCGATGGAGTGATTATCAGCGACTATAACGCCATTCTTGAGTTGCTAGATCATGGTGTTGCCGAGGATTTGAAAGAGGCTGCGTACTTGGCAATTCAAGCAGGCATTGACGTGGATATGATGTCCAATGCCTACAGTTTACACTTGGCAGACTTAGTTCAAGAAGGTCGTGTCGATGAAAAATTAATCGATGCTTCAGTCATGCGAATTTTACAGTTAAAGCAAGAACTCATGGCAGATCAAGTTCATACAAGAGTAAAAGAAGAGGGAAATACAGCTCTACAGACAGCTCTGGAATCGGCTGTTTTACTTAAAAATGAATCATCACTTTTGCCCATGAAATCCGACCCCGAATCTATTGCTCTTTTAGGCGAATTAGCTGATGATAGTGCAAGTCTTTTAGGGACTTGGAGTTTTTTAGGTGAACCGGAAAAGACTGATTCCATACATCAGGTTTTAAGTCAGCGATTTGCGAAAAGCGCAGTGATTTATAACGATGGCAAAGACTTGAAGAAAGCCAGCGAAATTGCCAAGCAATGTGAAAAAGTTATTGTGGTGATTGGCGAACAAGCTTCTATGAGTGGAGAAGCCCATTCCAGGAGTCATCCAGCTATACCTCAAGAGCAGATTGAACTACTCAAAGCCTTGAAGGCATTAGATGTGGAAGTGATTGCCGTCGTTTTGAGTGGTCGCCCTTTAATTTTGACCGAAGCCGAAGCCTTATGCGATACCATACTTTTAGCTTGGCATGGGGGAACTTATGCAGGGCAGGCTATTGCCGAGATTTTACTTGGAGAATTTAACCCCAGTGGTCGTCTAACATGTAGCTTTCCTCGTTCGGTTGGCCAAGTGCCCTTAAATTATAATCATCGCAATACGGGACGCCCCGTTTTGGGAGAGGGCATCACCCAGTTTGCCGAAGCATATAAATCAAATTATATCGATGAAACTAACGAAGCGCTATACCCCTTTGGCTTTGGTCTTTCCTATTCACAGCTTGAGTACAAAGACTTAAAAGTTTTAAACCCCACACTAAAAAAAGCACAGTCCTTACAAGTGCAAATCACTGTAACTAACCTCAGTGATCGTGATTGCTTCGAAACTGTCCAACTTTATATCCGTGATTTAGTAGCTCAAACGGCTCGTCCCGTAAAAGAATTAAAAGCCTTCAAAAAGCTATTGCTAAAAGCAGGCGAGAGTCGACTTGTGGAGATCTCCCTTCCCAGTGATGAACTCGGTTACTATAACTGGAATAACGATTACCAAGTTGACTCAGGTCTCTTTGATCTTTGGGTGGGCCCGAATTGCAAAGCAGAGGCATCTGCGCAGTTTAGATTAGAGGATTAAAGATGAGTTTTTCAAAAGATTTTCTATGGGGAGCCGCCACGGCAGCCTATCAAATTGAAGGTGCCTATAAAGAGGCGGGCAAAGGCGAATCCATTTGGGATATGTTTTGTCGCAAAGAGGGTGCCATCAAAGAAGGTCATGATGGCAAGAAGGCCTGTGATCACTACAATCGCATTGATGAAGATATTGCTTTGATGAAAAGCCTTGGCATCAAGGCTTATCGTCTTTCTTTGAGCTGGCCACGGATTTTACCCAATGGAGTAGGTGAAGTAAACCATGCAGGATTGGATTTTTATAGCGATTTAATCGATAAATTAATCGCCGCTGGAATTGAACCCATTATCACTCTCTACCACTGGGATTTGCCAAAAACTCTCTTTATGAAGGGCGGTTGGCTCAATCGTAATATTGCCGAAGACTTTGCGAATTACGCAAAAATTTGTGTGGAGGCATTTGCGGATCGCGTCGAAAAGTGGATCACCCTCAATGAACCCCAATGCTTTGTCTTTTTGGGACATTCGGCAGGAGTTCATGCACCAGGCTTAGAACTCCCCTTAAAAGAATGTTTACAAGCCGGGCACCATGCCCTACTAGCTCATGGCAAAGCAGCCATCGCTATGCGTGAAGTATCGCATAAAATTAAAATTGCTTGTGCCCCCATGGGACTCTTTAAATTGCCAGCATCAGAAAACTCAGAAGATATTGAAGCGGCTCGTAAGGCCTCATTTCACGTGGATGGCGATCATGGTTTTTGGACTTCTTGGTGGTACGACCCTATTTACTTGGGTCATTATCCCCAGCAGGGCTGGAAAGAGTTTGGCGATAATGTTCCGCAAGTAGAAGAGGGTGATATGGAAATTATTTCTAGTGAAATGGATTTTCTTGCAACGAATTTCTACATGGGCGATGAAGTCAAAGCTGAAGGTGACTCTTGGGTCTTAAGTCCCGAAGATCCATCCATTGCTAAAACTGCTTTTGATTGGAAAGTGACCCCATCGTTACTTTATTGGGGACCTCGTTTTTTATACGAACGCTATGGTAAAGAAATTATGATTACCGAAAATGGTTTTTCTCAACATGACGTGATTGCTGAAGATGGTGCAGTACATGATCAAAACCGCATTCTCTACACCAAGCAGTACCTCAGTCACTTGCAAAGAGCTGTGGAGGAAAATGTTCCCGTCACAGGCTACATGCATTGGTCTTTGATGGATAATTTTGAATGGGGCGAAGGCTATACTCAACGTTTTGGTCTGACCTACATCAATTATGAAACGGGTGAGCGCACAATTAAGGATTCGGGTTATTGGTACCGTGACCTAATTGACTCCAATGGAGCACTTTTAAAAGAAGCTGAACTCGCTCTC
This sequence comes from Lentisphaera araneosa HTCC2155, assembly GCF_000170755.1. Lineage (NCBI taxonomy): Bacteria > Pseudomonadati > Lentisphaerota > Lentisphaeria > Lentisphaerales > Lentisphaeraceae > Lentisphaera > Lentisphaera araneosa. The sequence goes on along the minus strand of NZ_ABCK01000052.1, from coordinate 1,400 downwards.
GTTTAAGTTCCAGTTCTGGAGCGCTTTTACTTATTTAGTTGTTCTCAAAAGCATCCTAGCTTGGCAGTAAAATTTAGTTTTATCTTAAAATCATCTATATTAGTATAATTTTAGAATAGAACACTTGAAAATCCAGTATAGTACTAGTATACTTTAATAATAAAAATCAGGATAGTTATGAAAGATAAAATTTTCGCGTGTGTACTTATGTTTTTCTCAACACTTAGTTCGGCCAACCCGCTGCAATCAATTATTGATCAAGTGGAACTTAAAAAAGGTGAGATCCCCAATAAGCCCTCTAAAGTTGAACTGAAGAAAAATGCCGAAGGCACTTGGCGTATTTATATCAACGATAAAGAAACGCCTATTCAAGGGGCAGGTGGTGTTATTCAGCCCGGTATGCTCGAGCAATTTAAACTTGCAGGAGGGAATTTCACCCGTACTTGGGGGATTGGGACTCTCGAAGATAAAGTGGCCGGAGGTGAGCGTTACATTGATCGTGCATGGCGTTTGGGAATTCATGTGGTTCCTGGACTTTGGATTGGGCATGAGCGTCATCATTTTGACTATAACGATCCTGAACAACTCAAGAAGCAACGCGAGCACGTGCGTCAATCTGTACGTAAATGGAAAAATCATCCTGCGATTGCGATGTGGGGCTTGGGAAATGAGATGGAAGATCCCGTTAAACAAAATCCCAACCCAGCGGTGATTAAAGAGCTCGAAATTTTAGCTCAAATTATTAAAGAAGAAGATCCCCACCACCCAGTGATGACTGTGATCGCGGGTTCTGGTGCAGGTAAAGTCAAAAGCATTATGCAGCACTACCCAAGTATTGACGTTCTAGGTGTGAATGCCTATGGTTCAGCGGCTGGAACAGGTGAAGCACTGAAAGCTCATGCTTGGAGCAAGCCTTTTGCAGTGACGGAATTTGGCGTAATGGGTTTTTGGGAAGTTCCAAAAACTTCCTGGGGAGCGCCCATAGAACCCAATAGTACCGATAAATCAAAAACTTATTATTCTTCGCACAAACTCGTCTGCGATATTAACGAAGGAAAAGAAATGTGCTTGGGGACTTTCGCTTTCCTATGGGGTTGGAAACAAGAAAAAACCTCTACTTGGTTTGGCATGTGTTTACCGACAATGGAAAAGCTTCCACAAGTGGATGCCATGGTAAAGGCTTGGACTGGTGAATGGCCCGAAAATCGCTGCCCAAATATCATGAAGATCTCAGCAGATTTTGACCAAAAAGTCATTGAAGGCGATCGTTTGTACGTTGCCCGAGTCGATGCCATTGACCGCAATGGAGATGACCTGACTTATGATTGGCTCGTTGTGGAAGAAAGCCTTGTTGTAAGTGTGGGCGGGGATCCAGAAGATCCACCTCCTTCGTACCCAAA
>NZ_ABCK01000051.1 GCF_000170755.1 Lentisphaera araneosa HTCC2155 | reverse complement strand
AGGCTGTATTGCTTGAGGTAGTTAGCTCTTTTAGCTTGAGCTAAAATGTGATTTTCTTTTGGTTCAAATGAAATGTTGAGCATTTCAAAGTGTTCGCCGGGCTTCCAGTCGAGTTCGTCGAGAACCATGAAGGAACCAGTGAGTAAAGCGTTACAAGTACCGCCACATGAGTAGTACACCATATTGATGACTACGGGGCGACCTTGTTCAAAGTAAGTTCTAAGTGCCACTTTTTCGCCGGCCTCATTCGTCACTATGAGATCGAGGTTTAAGTGAGCACCAAAGTTTTCGTCCACACCAATGCCCTTCAGCGCTTCAGGGTCTCTGTCAACATTTGTAGAGACACCGACGCGTGGTCCATCAATTTCCGCACTAAGACTTAGCGCAAAAAACGTGATGAGGAGAATGGTGAGGAACTTTTTCATTACTTCGTTTTACCCTGTTCAGCTAAAACATTATTGATGATCGCCATCTTAGCTTTGTTAGCTTCACGCATTTCGTTGAGTTCTACTGTCGGCGCCTGCTCTCTCGCTTCGCGAGTACTTTGAGCAATCATGCTCTCGTAAGAGCGTAGACCGATAATTGAAACAGCAATTAAAGCGGCAGTAACAATAAGAATGACGTAAACAGCGTTGATTGATGGTTCATCAACTTCGTTTTTTAATGGGTATTGACTTTCGTGACTCATAATGACCCCTTAGAGATTAACAAAGTTAACTGATTCTTTGAGACGAGGATCGCGAACAGGAATCAAGTTTTGGTTCTTAAGATTGAAGAGAAAGGCTGCAACGTAAACTCCTGCCATGCCGAAGAAAATAAGGGCATCAGCAATGCTTGGGCTGAAAGGTGTTGTGATTGGGAAAGTCACCGTAGGCATAACCTGCCAGTAAATGTAGATAAATTCCGCAATGATTAACCAAGCTGCGAAGAAAGCACAGATGTTCTTGTTACGCTTCATATGACGTGACATGAAGAAAGCGAAAGGAATGAGGAAGTGACTGGCAATCACAATATAAGTTATGGGGAGCCATCCTTCTTTGTAGCGATTGAGGAACCAGATAGTTTCTTCAGGAATATCAGCGTACCAAATAATGAGGTACTGGGAAAGCGCTGTGTAAGTCCAGAAAATCATGAATGCCCACATAAGCTTACCAAGGTCGTGGTAGTGTTCTTGATCCACAGCACCTTGTAGGTAACCTTTAGCTTGAAGGACGCGTACAGCAAGTACTGTTGCAGCATGCATGCTCATGATACCACCAGCAAAGTAGATGACGCCATAGATCGTTGAGAACCAAGCGTAGTCTAAGCTCATCATCCAGTCGAATGAAGCGAAGGTTAATGAGAGAGCATAAAGCATAAGACCAGGAGCCGAAGCTTTACCCATAAGGATTGTTGTCTTTGGGTTACCGTCTGCATCTTGTGAAGTTGACTTTTTGAACATGAAGAAAGCGAGGGCAATCCAAATGATGAAGTAAATGATAGCACGTTGTGTAAAGGCACTTTTGTTGAGGTAGCTATGCTTTACGTGGAGTGAGTGTTCAAGGTGAGCGCGGTGACGACCGTGAGCTAAGTCAAAACGTCCGCCTGCAGCGTGGTGATCATCATGAGCAGTATGAGCGCCTTCTGAGTGAGCTTCTTCTTCCTCTTCACCTTCAATATGTGCTTCAGCAGCATCTTGAGCTTCAGAAATTTCTTCCTGTTGTCTAACGCGGTTCTTTTCTGGGTGACCACCAACAGCTGGCTTATCAGCTTCAACTTCTTTTTTGACTTCTTTTACTTTCTCTTCATGAGGATGAGCGTTATCGTCATGTTCACCGTGCGCTTCCTCGGCATGATCATCATGACCGTGGTGAGCATCTGTGAAGTGATAAGTATCGAGTTTTAAATCAGCCTTAAGAGTTTCACCATCACGAGAATCTGCCCAAGAGAAGATTTCGTTAGCGAAAAACAAGATAGGGAGGAAAAGCAAGGCCATGAGCCAGATGTTTTTCATGAAGCCTTCTTGAATACGGCGAACTGTTACTGACCAACCTGCACGTGTGATGTGGTTAATCATTGTAAAGCCAAGTGCACCCAAAGTAATGGATAGGAAAAGCATGAAGCTCGTTAAGTACGAGTGCATGAATTGCGCTTTGTTGGGCTGTGTGAAACAAGCAATTGCGATAAACGCAATACCAGCTATGCCAAAGATGCCAATAGCTTTGTTCCATTTTGCGCCTGGAGCAACAACTGTTTTTTCGTCAAAGTTTTTACCGTGTCCCATTATTTTGCCTCTTTGGAACTTAAAGATTTATATTCTTCAGTGGCTGCAGCTTTTTGAAGAACACGAATGTATTCTACGATTGCCCAGCGATCTGCGAGATCTGGAATTTGTACAGCATAAGGAAGCATGATTTTACTTCTACTGCCGTTTTTGATAGCTGAGTAAAGTAAGCCATCAGACATTTTTGCGTAATCTGGAAGGAGTAGGTTTGCTACGCCAGCGAAACCGCGTTTAGCAACCATCCCAACACCATCACCAAGTGAACCGTGGCAAGGTGTACAATAAATTTCGTAGCGTTCTTGGCCACGCTCTAGATATTCTGCATAAGATTTTTTCCAGCCAGTAGCTTTAAAATCAGGAGCAGATGTGATGTATTCACCTTTTTCATTTTTACCGTCACGGATAGCAGGATCTTGTACTAGCTTACCGTAAGGAACTGTTTCAGCAATTTCTGGGCGCATAGTACGTCCATCGTCGAAGAAAGGGCTCTCAGACTGAGCACGGTATTTTTCTTGACTATCCATATTAGGGTTAGGGTGAATTGGTGGTTTTGCGGATTCCGCACCTGGTTTACAGGAAGCTAGGAATAGCGCACCGAGACTTAAGCTGATTGTAAGCGGCTTAATCATTGATGACAGTGACATCTTTGCCTCCGATTTTCTCTAAAAATTCAGTTGTTTTTTGAGTGTTGTATTTCGGGTCATCAACACTAACTACAACAAAGAAACCATCATCAGTTACTTTCTTGAAGGCTTCGTGTTTGAAAACCGGGTTATAAAATTTGGGTAATCCGTTAATGCCGATCATGCCAAAAACTGCTCCAAAAGCAGAGAAGAGGACTGAAAGTTCAAACATAACCGGAAGGAAAGCAACGATACTGCCAGCACCGTTTGGCTTACCACCAATAATCATTGGGTAAAGATCCATGTTGGTGATGATCTGCAAGCCAGTTGCAGTAGCAAGACCAGTTAAACCACAGGCGAGGATAAGCCATGGTAGCTTAGTTGCTTTGAGGCCCATTGCGTCATCCATGCCGTGGATGGGGAAAGGCGTGTAGCATTCGAATTTTTTGAAGCCAGAATCACGAAGTTGTTCAGCTGCGTGGTAGATGTCAGCAGAGCTTTTGAACTCTGTGATTAAGCCCCATTCTTTTTCTTGAGTAGACATTAGTGGTTATCTCCATGATGTGGGTCAGCTTCTGGCATGCAATTCTTAACTTCAGAAATTGCAACAATAGGTAAGAAGCGGAGGAACAATAAGAGTAGTGTAAAGAATAAACCGAAACTACCAACGAAAGTGCTGATGTCCCAAATAGTTGGAGCGTAGTAATCCCAGCTTGAAGGTAAGAAATCATTATTGAGTGTCATTGTGATAACAAAACGTTCGAACCACATACCGATGTTTACGAAGATTGAGATGATAAACATGAAAACAACGTTTGTACGGCACCATTTGAACCAGAAGAACTGGGGTGAGATCACGTTACAACCAATCATGATGAAGTAAGCCCAGCCATATTGACCGAAAGCACGGTTGATGAATGCGTAGGATTCAAACTCAACACCTGAGTACCAAGCGATGAAGAATTCCATTGCATAAGCGTAACCAACAAGTGTACCAGTAAGAAGGATGATCTTACACATGTTTTCTAAGTGGCGAATCGTAATGAGGTTTTCAAGTTTATAAATGTGACGTACAACAGTCATTAAAGTGATTACCATGGCGAAACCAGAGAATACCGCACCCGCTACGAAGTAGGGAGGGAAGATTGTCGTGTGCCAACCAGGAAGGTTTGATACAGTAAAGTCAAATGATACGATTGTGTGTACAGAAAGTACAAGTGGAGTTGCAAGTGCTGCGAGAATCGCATAAGCTTTCTCGTAACGCTGCCAGTGCTTGTTAGCACCTGTCCAACCGAGGGCAAGAATACCGTAAGCAATTTTGCGGTACTTAGTTTTTGCACGGTCACGCATAGTTGCAACGTCAGGGATAAGACCCACATACCAGAAGAGTAATGATACAGTTGCATAAGTAGAAACGGCGAATACGTCCCAAAGTAGTGGTGAGTGGAAGTTAGGCCAGAGAGTCATTTGGTTCGGAATTGGAAAAAGCCAGTAAGCAGCCCAAACACGACCAATGTGAATGCCTGGGAAAACCCCCGCGCAGGCAACCGCCATCAAAGTCATTGCCTCAGCAAATCGGTTAACCCCCGTTCTCCAGTCTTGACGGAGTAGGAATAAGATCGCTGAAATAAGTGTACCTGCGTGGCCAATACCAACCCAAAATACAAAGTTAACAATCGCCCAGCCCCAGTAAGTGGGGTTATTTAAGCCCCAAATACCTGTACCTTCCCAAATGAGGTAAAGGATAGAGGTTTTGAGGAGGCCAAGACCACCAAGAGCAGCTGCTAAGCAAAGGAACCAAATTTTTGGCGTTTTACGCTCAGAAATATCACACACTGCGTGCGATACGTCTTTGAAATCCATACCACCCTGAACCAAGGGAGTTCTTTGGGCGGGATTATCAGCGTTAGGATCTAGAGTCATGTCAATCATAATTGTACCTGATTATCCTAGTTCAGAATTTCTGTTTTTAAGTCTACCGAGGAAGCTCGTACGTGGACGTGCATTAAGCTCGGGGAGAAGAACGTAGTTTCTTGTCTCGTTCTGCATCTGGCTAACTTTGGACTCGGCGTTGTTTTGATCACCGAAAGTAATAGCTTCTGTTGGGCATGATTGAGCACATGCTGCAGTGAACGAGTCAGTTTCAAGCTTACCACCGTTTTCAACTTTAGCGTCAATTTTCGCTTCGTTGATACGCTGGACACAGTAAGTACATTTTTCCATCACACCACGAGAACGAACTGTCACGTTAGGGTTATGAACCATTTTTTGTACTTCATAGCGCTTGTCTTTGAAATTTTCTTGGTATTGGAAGAAGTTAAAACGTCTTACTTTATAAGGGCAGTTGTTACCGCAGTAACGAGTACCGATACAACGATTATATGCCATGTCATTAAGACCTTCTTCATTATGAACTGTTGCAGCTACTGGGCAAACGAGTTCACAAGGAGCTTTTTCACAGTGCATGCAAGGGATTGGTTGGTGGTAAGCACCTTCTACTTCTAAATCTTTTTCATCGTAGTCGCTACGGAGCATGTCGGGCATGAAAGCACCGCTTGCTGTGTCGTAACCACTGAAGAAGTAACGGTCCATGCGGATCCAGTGCATTTCGCGACCTTTAAGAACGCGTTCTTTACCAACAACGGAGATGTTGTTTTCTGCCTGACAGGAAATAGTACAAGTACCACAACCATTACATGCATTGAGGTCAACGACCATTGCCCACTGATAAGAACCTTCTTTGTCCCATTCAGGGCGGTCAGGTATAATTGATTCGCCATTAGGGTCGAACTTGTTGTCGAAGATAGCGATGTTTTTCTTAAAATCAGTGATGTTATCATCTTTGACTAACTCACGGCCTTCCATTGCCCAGTGATCCTGAGTTGAGGCAAGCTCGTATGTGCCGCTAGTTTTAGAGACGTCAGCTTTAACCCATGTGAGTGCGTTAGAGTTTCTGAGTGTATAAACATTGAAACCAGTGCCAGTACCTACGGGGCCAGTAACGGTTCTGCCATAACCAAGATTAACAACAACTGTTTTGTCTGCGATACCTGGAACGATCCAAGCTGGGATTTTTTCACCATTAACACTGAGCAAGTCGCCATTTTGAACGCTGAGGTCGCTTGCTGTCTTGTATGATACAAGCGCTGCATTATCCCAAGTGAGTTTTGTGATTGGGTCAGGGAATTCCTGCATCCATCCGTTATTGTTGTAGCTACCCTCAAGGAGGCTGTAGTCTGCTTTGAAAACAACTTCGAAGCCAGCTTTATAAACTTCAACTGCTTCTAGATTTGCAATAGCTTTTGAAGCTTTAAAGCTAACTTTAGAAGGTTTGTAAGCTGAGCCGGAAAGTGCGCTGCCATAAACAGCCTTTTCCCAAGCGGGACCTTCGAGTTTATAAGTTGCTTTTACGAGCTCAATACCCTTAGTTTGCTTACTTTGGATAAGTTTAGCTAGAAGTTCGGCATCACTAACGGCGCCGAAGAGTGGAGCGATAAGCGGTTGAATGATATTTGCAGTACCATCAGCTGAACGTGTGTCACCCCAGTATTCTAGGAAGTGGGCTTTTGGAACAGCAACTTTAGATACGATTGAAGTCTCGTTAAAATGAGAAGTAAGATGAATTGAATTGATACTTTTGATTTTCTCAGCGAATTTGAGGTCAGCTGGAGCGTCATAAGCGGGGTTGCCACCGAGGATAAGGAGATCTTCAACTTTACCATCAGCAATTAAAGTACTGAGTGTTTCAATTGATAAGTCACTTACTTTTGCAGCTCTTTCGCTGAAAGTGATTGTCTTACCTTGATTATCAAGAGCATCGTTAAGAAGCAGTCCTAAGATTTGAACTGCAGTGCTTTGATCGTCGCCAACTAGGATTGCTGAGTTTTTACCTGCTTTCTTAAGAGCAGCTAAATCGCTTGCGATGGCAGCGATGAACTCAGAGCCAGTCTTTTTAGTTGTAAGTGCATCTTTAGAGAAGTCGTACTTGCTATCGAAACCTTCGATGAAATTGCTGATCGATGCATCGAGTTTGATGTGCTTACTAAGTTCTTTACTTAAGGCAATCATGAACTCAAAAGTTGCGCTTTCCGCTAAACGGTAACGGTGGTCTGAGTTTGAGCCAGTGACAGAGAAGTTTGCTTCAATAGTGTAGAGGCGATTTATGTCAGTTTTACTTAATGCATCTTCATCGCCTTTTTGAACGTTTACACGTCGTGCATCGGCATATTCTTTTGAAAGTCTAAGTGAATCGCGACCTGAAAGCATGAAGTCAGAATTGACTGATACAATAGCTTTCGCATCTGTTAAGCTGTAGTTAGCTTGTATCTCGTTAGCTTTTTTGCCTGTGAGTACCTTTAAAGCATGTGTGGCGTTATCTTCGTTCAGAACTTCCCATGTTGCAAACTTAGCGTTTGAGTATTTTTTGCGGAGCTCAGCACGAACAGATTCTTCACTAGCAGATGTGACTGCGGGAGATAGGATGGCAAATCCAGCGCCTTTATTCTCGCTGAGTTTAGCGTCAAGCTTCGAAAGTTCTTCGCCAAGTTGTGTCCAGCTATCTTTAATATGCTTCCTGTAAATAGGAGTCATACCTTGTTCTTCATCAGCACCATTGATAACTTTGCCGTTATCAATATACTTGACATACTGAAGTCGGAAGGGGTCATAGAGGCTGAGAAGGTCCGCTTGTGCGTGCTTGTCAGTTTTTCCGTTGTTAGCAGGGTGTCCAGGGAGACCGTCAATTTTAGTAGGACGACCTTCGTGGCTCTTTACGAGTACGCCGAGCGATCCGCTTGTGCGTGGAATAGCTGAGGCATAAAATCTAGCTTTACCTGGGATAAGACCTTCTGGAGCACTCGCGTAAGGTAAGATTTTTTCTTCAGGTCTTCTGCAGCTTGTGAGTCCGCCTGCACCGGCGAGAGTCATGCTTGCAGCCATGATTTTCATGAAACCACGACGACTGAAGTCTCCTAGCTCGGAAGCGCCTTCTGGGAATTCTCTTTCCACGTGTTCTTTAAATTCAGGGCTTTCGGCGAGCTCATCTAAGCTACGCCAGTAATGTTTTCCTCTGTTGGAGTCTATCTGTGACATGCGCTGCATCCCATTATTGGAGGGTTGAGGTTTTTCGTTTCTTTGATTTTTTTCAACTCTTCTTCTTTGTTGAGATTAGAGTTTTCCCAAGTCCAAGCTAAGTCAGTGATCCTGACGCTGTCTGGGCGAATGTGATCTTCGTGATCTTTGTGGCACTCAAGGCACCAGCCCATGCTGAGCGAGCTGACTTGCTTTACAACTTCCATTTGGTCAATGCGACCGTGGCACTCTACGCAGCTGACGCCTGCACGGACGTGTACTGAGTGATCGAAATAAGCGTATTCTGGGAGTTTATGAATTTTAATCCATGGAATAGCAGCGCCCTTGTTGGGGTTCTCTATTTCTTCTTCAACGACCTTCGGTGTTTTAGTGTCAAACTTATGATCGATTATGTTTTTTCTGATAATAGTATCTTTTTGGATGCTGGCTAAAAGCTGCAATTTAGGGCTATCAGTTTTAACTTTGCTGTGACAGTTCCAGCATACATCTGAGTGGGGAACTGAAGCGTGAGGTGATTTCTCTACGTTTATGTGACAGTAACGGCAATCCATGCCCATTTCGCCGGCGTGAAGTTTATGAGAGAAGGGGATAGGCTGTTCCGGACGGTAACCAACACTTAGGTTTTTGTCCGTAAAATAGAAGTTAACTATGAGTGCAATAGTGACAATAGTTAAACCAGCTGTTAAAAAAATAACAGGTTTAATTTTGTCGATGCCCTTAGGGAATATGGTCTTCAATGGGTAATTCCTTACGCTATTTGTGATGTTTTGAAAAATTTGACGCCTAATCTAAAAGAACTCTTTTTTTTGTCAATGCTATTTGTGGCATAATTTAGGGTTCATACGACTTAGGTTTGGTCAGGACGGTATTTAAAATAAAGGCTTGACGAAGAGTTTTTCTATCTTTGCAATTGAGACTTGATCTCTTCTTCTTTTTAGTATTTGTAAGCTGTTGATGAAGAGTATTTTGTGAACTCTCCTTATGAATAGGTCTGTAATTCGTTTTGGTGTTTGTATTTTTAGTATTGAAAACTGGAGGAGGAGGGGGGATGGCTTCCTGTACATATTTTTTTTTGATTTTTTCAGAATTTGGCACACTAGTGGGTCGTGTCATTTTTTCATTAGGCGTTTTTTGGACTGGCGGAGCTGGTGTTGGCTCCGCCTCTTCGAGCCATTCAGATAGATCGGTGGCATCGCCATTTTTTGCATCTTGCTTTTGTATAAGTTTATTGTAAACAAAACTTATTACAGCAAAGACAATGAGACCAATGATGCCATCCATGATTTCTACTCAGCTCCCTCATCATCTTTAGCAATCATTTCTCGCATGGTGGTGTCGGCTTTTAGGTTTTCTAAGCGGTAATAATCTAAGATACCTAAGTTGCCATCGCGCATCGCTGCTGACATCGCAACAGGAACTTGCGCTTCAGCTTCAACAACTTTAGCTTGCATTTCTTGTACCTTGGCGATCATTTCTTGTTCCAATGCAACTGCGGCTGCACGGCGCATCTCAGCTTGTGCCTGAGCAATTTGTTTGTCGGCTTCGGCTTGGTCTGCCTGTAGGCGAGCACCAATGTTTTCACCGACGTCAATATCGGCAATATCGATTGAAAGGATTTCAAAGGCAGTGCCACTGTCGAGGCCTTTGCTCAGTACTGTTTTGGAGATCGAATCTGGGTTTTCGAGAACGAGTTTGTGTGTTCCAGCGGAACCGATTGTTGTAACAATACCTTCGCCAACACGAGCTATAATGGTATCTTCTACAGCACCACCGATAAGCTTTTCGATACTTGCTTTTACAGTGACACGAGCTTTTACTCTTAATTGAATACCGTCTTTGGCTACCGCGTCAATCGTTGTACGACCAAATGCAGGATCTGGGCAGTCAATCACTTTGGGCATAACCGACATTTTTACAGCTTCAAAAACATCGCGACCTGCTAAGTCAATGGCGCAGGCTTTTTTGTAGTCGATTTTAATGCCAGCGTTGTTCGCTGCGATAAGTGCGTTAACTACATTGATGACGTCGCCACCCGATAAGTAGTGTGTTTCCAGCTTGTCGACGGTGATATCTTCTAGATGAGCTCGACGAGATTGGATGTAAGCCATGGTAATCAATTTAGGGTTAATGCTTCTTAGCCTCATCATGACTAGATTGAGCGGGCTAATGTAAGCGCCAGATGACCACGCTTGAATGTACAAGTTGAAAAATGAGAAAAGGAAAAAAGCTAAAACAAGTAAAACCAAAAGTGCTATAACTGAGAGAGCTATAGTTAAGGTGTTATTTGCTGCAATTAAGTGTAGCATGTTGTTATTACTCCTAAGTTTCAGTTAAGGCCATAATAACTCAAATATGTCTAACTATCCATGGCTGAAATTTTAGCCTAACTGAAATTCATGTTTTTTTTATGAAATTTACTAATTATATGCGAGTTTGAGTGAAATTAAAAAAGCTGTTGAAAATTTAACAGCCTTTTTTCTTTGCTTGTTAGAATTTATTTTGTGTTAGTTAAGAATAGAATGACATCTCCATCTTGGACGAGGTAATCTTTACCTTCTACGCGGACCTTACCGGCTTCTTTGGCGCCTTGGCGTCCACCGTGTTCGATAACATCATCAAAAGCAATGACTTCTGCGCGGATAAAACCTTTTTCAAAGTCAGTGTGGATGACGGCAGCAGCTTGTGGAGCAGGGCAGTCAATGGGGATTGTCCAAGCACGAACTTCGATTTCCCCTGCCGTTAAATAAGTACTAAGACCAAGAGTTTGGAAGCTCTTGTGGATAAGCTTATCAAGGCCAGATTCAGTGAGACCAACATCTGCGAGGAACTCGGCAGCTTCTTCTTTGTCGAGCTGAGCAATTTCTTGTTCAATTTGTGCACAGATTGTCACCACGCCAGCATTTTCTTCGGCGCCGCAAACACGAACTTTTTGAACGTAATCATTTTCCATTTCTGGGAGGTCGTCTTCTGAGACGTTACAGCAATAGATCATTTCTTTAACAGTAATGAACATGTAGTGCTTGATGAGTTGTTTCTCGTCGTCATTTAAGTCGACGGAGCGAATAGCTTTACCTTCGTTAAGCGCAGGCTGAATCTTTTGGAGAACTTCAACAGTTTTAACCGCGTCTTTATCTCCACTACGGACCTTTTTACCTAAGCGCTCGATATTGCGATTTACTTTTTCGAGGTCGGCAAGTGCGAGTTCGAGGTTGATTGTTTCGATGTCAGAAATGGGATCAACTTGACCGTCGACGTGAACAACATCATCGTTGTCGAAGCAACGAACAACTTGTACGATCGCATCGGTGTGTTGGATATTTTCGAGGAACTGGTTACCACGTCCTTCACCAGAAGAAGCGCCGCGAACGAGTCCTGCGATATCAACAAATTCGATAGTTGCATACTGGATCTTGTTGGGCTTAACGATCTCGGATAATTTATCGACGCGTACATCGGGTACAGGTACAATGCCGACGTTAGGTTCAATAGTACAAAAAGGGTAATTTGCGGCTTCCGCACCAGCGCGCGCAATCGCGTTAAAAAGAGTTGATTTGCCGACGTTAGGGAGGCCAACAATACCACAAGCTAAATTTGACATAGCGAGTTTCCTAAATTTAAATTCAAAAATGTTCTCCCTCTTAGTACTTTAAGAAAGATTTTTTGCAATGATGGATAGGAAAAAAGGTTTTTGAGAAGCTAAAATTTAGGGATGAGTTTTTCTCTCTCGAGCTCTTCGTATTGAGGTGTTTGCCTATAGTAGTACATAGCTTTTGGCAAGTATTTTTTGATTTCGTCAATGCGGCGTGTGTCTGCGGGGTGAGTAGATAGGAACTCCGGAGGTTTGCCGCCCTTTGAGGCTTTAGACATGTCTTGCCAGAAAGTGATCGCTCGTTCGGGGTTGTACCCTGCTTTAGCCATAAAAACAAGGCCCATGTAATCAGCTTCGAGCTCATGCGCACGTGAATAAGGTAAGATAATGCCTACGCTCGCGAAAGCGCCTGCACCAATAAGTATCGCGTTGCCAAGGTCGTCATCAACCGAATCAGAGAGTTTCAAACCAATAGATGTGGCGAGGATTCCACCTTTGATAAGCATGGAGTGACTCATGCGTTCGTTGCCGTGCTCCGCTACTGCATGGGCGACTTCGTGACCCATTACCACCG
>NZ_ABCK01000050.1 GCF_000170755.1 Lentisphaera araneosa HTCC2155 | reverse complement strand
ATACTTTGGGTAGTGCTTTAAAAAAATCATATCATTCTCCTATCTAAACCTATTTTATCCTTTCCTTATGCTATTATATAACGAAATGACGGTTCGTATCAAGGTTTTGCTGATGAAAAAGGTGTTTTTCATGGCTTATTTACTGAAAATTAAGGAAAAAATGAAGATATATATAGATGCAGACGCATGTCCTCAGTTAGTTAAAAGACATCTTTTTCGCGCAGCTGAAAGAAAAAAAGTTTATTTAGTACAGGTTGCTAATCAATATATTAAGCCTGTGAACTCTAAGTTTGTTTCGTCGATTTTGGTCGGGCAAGGGGCGGATGTTGCAGATATGAAAATTGTCGAATTGCTCGAAGAAGGTGACTTAGTGATTACGGCCGATATCCCCTTGGCAGATTTATGTGTTAAGAAAAATGCCTATGCCCTCAATCCTCGAGGGGAGCTTTATACGGAAGCTAATATTAGACAACGTCTTTCTGTGAGAGATTTCATGACGGATCTAAGGCAGATGGGGGTAGAGACGGGCGGGCCTCCACCTTTTACTCAGCGAGATGCTGAACAATTTGCCAATTCGCTGGATCGCTTTTTGACTAAACATATTAAAAATTAGACTCCGAATGAGCGGTCTTGTTTTTCGTAATTATCCATCGAAAAAAATTAAAAAAATTCGAAGGTATTGAAATCGAGACAGTTTTTGACTTATTTAATAAGAAAAAGTCCGACTTTAAGATAGATCTCCTATGGACGAGTTTGTTAAAATGCTCATTCATGGCAAATTTCTGTCTTGATATATACATGTGTTAAAAAGGAAACAATTTTTGATGAAACAAGCACCTAGCAAAGTTTTTTTTATGGGTTCTGGCGCAATCGGCATTCCAGCCGTGGCGGCCTTGCATGAATCTAGTGAAATCGAATTGCTTGGTGTGGCTTCGCAACCTGATCGACCCGCGGGACGTAAAAAACGGCTCACTCCCTCACCGCTAGCTGCCTGGGCTGAATCTGAGGGCTTTTCCGTACACAAGCCGGAAAAGGTAAGTTCCCAAGACTTTGTTGATTATGTTGCTTCACTAAAGCCCGATATTGTTGTTGTCATCGCATATGGTCAGCTATTACGCGAGAACCTGCTTCATTTAGCTCCCTATGGGTGTCTAAATGTGCATGCTTCAATTTTGCCGTATTATAGAGGGGCATCACCTATTTTCTCTGTGGTTTTAAATGGAGAAAAAGAGAGTGGTGTATCTATGATGCAGATGGCGAAAGGTATGGATACGGGAGCAGTATACCGAACTCATAAAGTGAATCTAGAAGAAAATGAAACAACGGGTTCACTGGAGCTAAAACTTGCAAATATAGCGGCACAACAACTTGTAAATGATATCCAGGACGTGGTTCACAATGGTTTAGAAGCCACAGAACAAAATCACGAAGAAGCTACAAGTTGTTCGAAAATTGGCAAAAGCTTTGGCCTCATTGATTGGAGCCAGCCAGCTGAGTCAAATATTAGAAAAATCTTTGCCTGCCAGCCTTGGCCGGGGACTTGGACTTATTACCAAGTTGGGGACAAATTCAAACGACTTGCGATATGTGAAGCTAGCGTTTGTGAGTCCAGCTCACTAGAGCGATCTCCAGGAGAGATCGTTTTAGATGGGTCCAGTTTAAAGGTGGCCAGTTCTTCCTCAGACTTATTAGAAGTGCGCCGGGTGAAACCGGAAGGGAAACGAGAAATGGATGTGAAAGATTTTTTGCTTGGAGCAGGGTTAAAAAATGGAGATAACCTTACTTCGAGGAATAGTTAAATTTTAGGATAAATTATGAAACAAATTTTTATTAACAAAGAGCAACTTGAGACACGCGTCGCTATGGTTGAGAATAATACTCTCACCGAATACGAAGTGGAGCGTTATGATCAAGAGCGACTTGTTGGGTCTATTTTTAAAGGCCGTATCAAAAACTTAGAAAACTCATTGCAAGCAGCGTTTGTAGATATCGGTTTTCAAAAGAACGCGTTTTTACATTATTGGGATATGATTCCAGCTGCATATAACGATGGTCTTTTTGAGCAAGATGCTATGTCAAAAGATACTGTCGCCGCAATGGATGCCAATATTGGGGACTCATTTCGCAGTACGATAAAAAAATCGATGAAATCTAAGGATGGAGATGAACAGGAGCGCATGCGTCAAGAGATTGAGCGTATACCTGAAATTTTCCCCGTGGGTTCAGAGGTTATTGTACAGGTTACTAAAGGACCTATCGGAACTAAAGGCCCACGTGTAACAACTAACTTGAGTATTCCTGGTCGCTACTTAGTTTTATTGCCACATACAAGTCATATCGGTGTCTCTAAGCGCATTCAGAATCACAAAGAAAGAGATCGTTTACGCAATATTCTTCGTAAAATGAGTCTTCCAGAGAGAATGGGATGTATCTGCCGTACCTTGGGTGACGGTAAGCCAGAGGAATATTTCCACAACGATATCGAGATGCTCTTAGATATATGGGATACGATGGAGCGCAATCGTCAAACTCAGCGTGCTCCTTATTGCCTTTATCGTGAGCCTGATTTGATGTCGCGTTCGACGCGTTATTTCTTGACTGATTCAGTTGATGAAGTTTGGATTGATAATCACGATGCTTACGCAGATTTCAGAAAGACAATTGTCAAAATTTCTGATGTGAATATAGGTAAGCTAAAGCATCACAATAAGCACAAGCCTTTATTTCAGCACTTCGGTATCGCTAAGCAAATTGACTCAATTTTTGAACGTCAAGTGAGTTTACCTTCTGGTGGCTACATCTGTATTGATGAGACCGAAGCTCTAATCGCCATTGATATTAACTCAGGTAAAGCTCGTCAAGGTAAAGATCATCCTGAGACAATTTTGATGACCAACCTTGAGGCAGCCGAAGCTATTGCACGTCAATTGCGTTTGCGTGATATTGGTGGTTTGGTTGTAATCGACTTCATTGATATGCGTTCCAAAAAGGATCAGATGCAGGTTTATCGCTCACTCAAAAAAGCTGTTCAGCACGATAAGGCTAAGACTAAGATCTCGCCTATTTCTCAGCTTGGTCTCTTGGAGATGACTCGTCAGCGCGAACACCAGTCTCTTAAAGATTCTCTCTACACACCTTGTTCGAATTGTGAGGGTAAAGGTGTGGTTAAGTCGATGGTTTCCGTGTCAGTTGAAATTCAGAGAAAGCTTCAAGCTTTATTAAAGAGAACAAAAGAGAAAATTGAAGTGCGCGTGATTTGTCACCCTGATATTTTACATCGTCTACGTGATGAGGATGCCCGTATTCTTAGGAATATGGAGAAGTCTCTTGGTGGTAATTTATCTTTCCGTGCGGATGATAGCTTACACGTGGAAGAGTTTAAAGTAGTGAATCCTCAGTCCATGAAGGAGTATCGTTAATCATGTCTTCAGGAAGCCATATTCTTGATGTTAAAAAATTTGGAAATCCGGTGCTCAGAAAAGTTGCTGAGCCGATTTCTGAAATTAACGATGAGATCCGTGAGCTTGTGGAAGAAATGGTTGATACCATGTACGAAGAGAATGGCATTGGCTTAGCAGCTCCTCAAGTAGGTAGGAGCTTGCGAGTTTTTGTTATTGACACTCATTTTGAAGATGAGACATATGGCAGTGATGGGGAGAAATTGCTTTGCCCTAAAATGCCTTTGGCTCTCATCAATCCAGAAATTATTTCTACTTCGGGCGAAGATATATCTTTTGAAGAAGGCTGTTTATCTATACCTCAAATTAATGCCGCAGTGGTTCGCCCTAGCAACATTGTTCTAAAAGCGCAAACACTGGAGGGCGAAATTATCGAAGCTGATTTTGGCGGTTTAACCTCTCGCTGTATGCAGCATGAAATCGATCACCTTGATGGTGTTTTATTCACGGATAAAGCTGAGAAAGATGATTTGAAGCTCGTGGCTAAAAAATTAGAACAGTTACGGATGAAGACCGAAAAAGCTCTTAAAAAGCGAAAGGCTAAGAAACGCCGTTAAGTTTATAAACCTCGTTAGAAATAACGGGGTTTTTATATTTTCCAATCGGAAAATTGACCTTGATCTTCGGTAATTGTGAAGCGTTTTTGAACTAGGGTTTCCCCTTCTATCTTGGTTGTTAAAGTCCAAGTTCCTACTTTGTCTTCGATGGGAGACCATAGAGTATCCCCTAAGAAGAAGTCCCAGTCATTCGAGCGAATATACATTTCACCTCGAAATGGAGCTGCGGTGTCTCCAGTTTTTTCGTCGATAAAGTCGGGGTGATCAATGATGAATTCGAGTTTTTTTCCACGAGCTTGCTTGATGTTAAGCACATAGCCAAATTCAATGTTTAAACGAGCGGGTATTTGCCAGGTGAATTTTTTTAGCTTGGGGAGTTCTTTGCTGCTTTTGTCCCAGTGGCTATGGACGCCATAGCTTAGCATTTTGAAAGTTGTTTTTTTTCTAGCCATTGTTGAGTGGATCTTGTTTGAAAATATCTAGCGAGCCTTTAAGCGCTGATAAGATCTTCATCTTCGGTGATTTTGTGGCCCTTGATTTTACTTAAGATAAGCATGATGGGGCCAGATAGCACGTAGAGGTTGATGAGTGCGGCTGCGGTCATTTTTGGGCCGCTGCCATAGCGAATGACTTCAGCAGTTCCTACAACTATGATGAGCAGTAGGATAATGATTTTCCGAGCGCGATTCACAGGTGAAACAAGCCATTTGGCCATGTGGGGGTAAGGGATAGGGCTGATCATTAGTAGACCTAAGAATGCTGTGTAAATAGGGAGAAAAAAAGTCATAAGCCATTCGGGGAGATTGGCTTCTGTAGTACCCATAATGACTATCGAGCATACGGCTGAAGCTGCTCCAGGTGTGGGGATGCCACGGAAGCCGGTTTCTTTAGCGACGCCTTCTTTGGGATTGAATTTACTTTCCATTTCCATGGCATTATAAAGTGCAAGCCTTAAGGCTGCGCAACCCATGTACATGGCGCCTGCTAGCCAAAACAGTCTATCTTGGCGAATGAATCCGAGGTCTTTAACTTCTGCAAAACCTAAAAATACTGTTACGTGTGCGTAGATGTACACGAGGACAGCTGGAGCAACACCAAATGTGACCATGTCGGCAAGTGAGTCCATTTCGATGCCGTGTAAAGAAGTGGCGTTGAGTTTGCGCGCGCTCCAGCCATCTAATGCATCAAAAATCATGGCGCCAATGATAACCCAGGCACATGCCGCGAAAACATAGGGCATGATCGTTGTGTTAGCGTTATGGGAAATAATTTCGAAGTGATCGTTGGAGTTTTTCGTGAGAATCTTTTCGTAGGCCTGCAGAGCTAGAAGGATTGCAGTAAAACCACAAAGAGAATTACCCAAAGTCAAGAGGGTAGGGATCTTTTTGTAAAGCTGTGTATGCTTAATTGTGTGTTCTGTGCTCATAGGGATCTCACGAAAAAAAAAGACAGGTTAAAATACCTGTCTTTTTGGAAAAGTCTTTTTAAAGTCTTAGATGTTAACTTTAGTTTTTGGTAGACCTAAAACTTGATCACCTGGCTTAAGACGACCTTCTTGAATGAGTTGGTCGACGCGTTCGAAACGCTTAAGTACGTTCTTTTTACCAGCAGTATTGCCTTTTACTTTTAAACTTCTGTGAATAGACATTTGTGTGTCTCCGTATTAAAATTTTTCATTGTCAGGCGTATCGAAAAGAATATCCAAACCTGAGTGGAAATTAGATGAGTGTTGAAAGTATCGTAGCTTGAATTTTTGTCAAACTAATTTTTTAAATTTAATTGTTGTTCTTGAAGTTTTGCTGTAATCAACTGACCAGCCTTGTAAGAAGAGCGTACCATTGGGCCACTGGCTACAGCGTTGAAGCCAAGCTTCTCTGCGTATTCTTTCCAATCCTCAAACTGCTCGGGGCGAACATAGCGATCGAGCTTCCAATGTTTGCGGGATGGTGGTAAGTATTGGCCGATAGTGATGATGTCAACATTAGCTTCATAGAGGTCATGAATGCATTGGATAACTTCTTCATCTGTTTCCCCTAAGCCAACCATGATACCAGATTTTGTGAGGACTTTACCCTGGCTCCAAGCTTTTGCATTTTTAAGGACTTCTAAGCTTCTTTTGTATTTTGCTCTACCGCGAATCGGAGGGGACAGGCGCTCGCAGGTTTCGAGGTTGTGATTGAAAACAGTGGGCATGGCGTCCAAAGTCATTCTAATAAGATCTTCTTTGCCATTGAAATCTGGTGTGAGGACTTCGATGCCAGCTTGTGGAAGTTTTTCGCGAACAGCGCGAATCGTTTTTGCAAATTGATCAGAACCTTCGTCTTCTAGATCGTCTCGAGCAACGGAAGTAATGACGACGTATTCGAGATCCATCTTTGCTGCAGTATCAGCTACATTTTCAGGCTCTTTTGGGTCTGGTGGCTCGGGTTTGTTGTAGCCAATAGCACAAAAGCGGCAAGCTCTAGTGCAGTTAACTCCGAGTAACATAAAGGTTGCGGTGCGTTCGTGCCAACATTCAGCGAGGTTGGGGCATTTAGCTTCTTCGCACACAGTATTTAATTGTCGACCACGGAGTTCTTTGTTAAGTTCGTCGCGATTACCGCCACGGTTTACTTTAACACGAATCCATTCTGGTAGGCGTTTTTGGTTTTTTTCAGCCATGATTTTGATTCCTAAATTATTTTCACGTACTATGAAGCGAATTTGAAAATTTACACATTTTTTAACGTCTTTTTTATAAGAGGGGTATTTGAGTTCAAAAAGACATTCATTTTTATAAAACCACCTTTTTTTAACATTATATATGTCTTCAGGATCTTAAGGAATCTTGCCAAGATTTTTTTGCCACCGTATCTTAGTAGTATTAAATTTAATAGAGAGTGAGAAAAAATGTCTGATTTATGGAATAACATAAATCCCAGCAAGGCTGACCATGTGTTGGGAGTCGTCGGCGGTACGCTGGATGAAATTATGGCCACGAGTAAGCACCGTTTAGTTGTAACCCCCATGCATGAAAAAATTATCAATGCAATTATTGAGTTTTGTAGGAGCAAGCATTTACGCCCTTTAATTTTAGTAACTGATTCAGTTGCGACGAGCTCGTGGGAAAGAGTATTTAGGAAACGCTTAAAAGAAGGCGTTGATGAAAGAAAGTTTTTTGGTGAGCCTAACGAATTAGGTTTTCCGCTGATGCCCCTTATACCCTACAATTATTTTGGTTCATGCTTTAAGATAACGTCTAATCAACAAGTTGAATCGAGACGTTTACATTTGCGCGAGATTTCATCTATCAGTGCTTATGAAGGTGACGAGCTGAGTTCTGGTGATATTGATGCCTCTTTAGAAATGGATAAGGTTCTACGCAATCTAGAAAGAGTGAGTTTTGATGAATATATTACCGGCCTTAGCCCTTTAATGGAAGGTGATGTTCAGATTATTGAAGAAGAACTGGGTCAAGCACTCGATATTTTATCAGAACAGAAATTTGATTTAGTTATTGCCGATGGAGCGGCTCGCTTGGGTGGTGCTTGGATGACCCTCTTAAGAGAAATGGATGAAAAGATGCCATGTCCCTTTATAGGATTTAGTACATTTAAACCAGAAGAGGCTTTTGGAACCAAGCTAGCTCATCAGCAACGACAGAATTTTTTTGGTACACGCTTCACTGAATTGAGCCTTACAAGTTTATCCGTAGATGGTGCGTGTCGCCCTTGGCGTGAATTAATAAGTTTTGTCGAACCCGATCGCCAATCCGCAAAAGCGATTGAGGAGGTTATTGATAACCTTCATGATCTCATTCAAGACATAAATTATGGACATCGAACAAAATTAACTCTCCATCAGTATATTAAAACTGAATTGGGGCATTTAGCAAAAGATATGTTGGGTAACTGGGCGCGGCGTCAAGAATGGACCAGTTCGGTTCTGTATTATGGGCGTGAACACGACCTGATTGATGGGGCAGACTGGGAAGTTTATATGAAAAAAGTTCCTCTTGACCAACCACAGGGCAACTTGCTTGTCTACAGAGAATATATTTTCAATGTGCTTTTAGAGTCCGAAGATGAGCATGATCATAAGTACGCAGAACAATTTATTACTAGAGTTAAAAAAGTGGGTTATTTACTGACTCAACATGATATTCGGCCTTATTCATCTCTCAGTAATAATCTTTTGGGGCGTACGAGTACGAAAGAAGATCGTCTTCTAAATTTAATGGAAAAAGAATGGGAAGAAACTGGTGATAAATTTCGTGGCCTTATCATTGCTGATTTTACCGATAGCTCACAAGATGCTTTAGATGCAGGTTTACCTAATGCGGATTCCTGTGGTTTGATGAGTGTCTTTTGGAAGTGTCAAGAGAACTTGGTTACAGTTCAAATGAACCCCGTAGTGGTATGGGAGAATATGCTTTATTGTAATCCGCGATTTGCGAGCCGTATGGAAAAAAGCATTGGTCATCTTATCGATCAGTATGGAGCTCATCTTCAGATGACTCGTAATGACGATGGAGTTTATTGTTATTTCAAGATTAAAGGAGAGGGCTTTACACAGGCATTTTGGACTTGGTTAATCAATAGTCTTTTGTCCGATGGAACCACTCTATGTATTTTAGCCAATCGTGAGGTTCTCTTAGACGAATGGAATGGATTGGGTGTTAATACAGTATTTAACTTGACGGTTACTAACTCAGAAATCTTGCGAGCACGTTTAGGTCATCGCTTAGGTGATACAGAAGATATGGGCTTACTTGCAGCACATTTGTGGGATATTGTTTCTGTTATGCCTGATGTGCAAGGTGGCTTGAGCCCTTATTTCATTTATGAAGACTTACGAAAAAGTCGTTGGGCGATTTGTGATGATGGTAAGTTTGAACTTGGGCTTGGAGCCATCTCACCAGATTTAGGTGGTAGCGAGCATAAAACAATGGATGTTTTTAATAAAGTGAACGCCCAACAAGAGTTACTTATTTCAAGGCGTAAGGAAGTGGCAGATAGTTGGCGACTTATGGGGGATGGAGAAGATCGTTTCCTAGCCCTTGAAGTGTATTTTGAAAATGATCTTCATTTGAGTAAAAATATATGCCGTGAAGTTATTGTGAAGAAAAATGAGTATCGCTTCGATTCAGGTGACTTTAACAAGGTATTGGAGTCAATTTATTTAGCTTTGGCTCATAGTCTTTGTGAAATGAAAGATAAGAAATATGAGAAAGAAATGATTTCGTTTGAAATTCTCAAAAGAAATAACTTAGCCCATAGACTCTTAGTGAGTGGAGAGTTAGCGGAAGAATTTATCGAAATGGTGGAGCAACTTTTTGCCCCCTTTAAGATGCAGTTTTACCTCTTGACAATGGCTTTGTATTACGATCATCGTGAAAAATCTTTATTTAAGAAGGAAAAAGCAGGAGAAGTTTACGAGTCAGCATTTGCGATTCCTGAACTCTTCAAGACTAAGGATGACTTACTGGTCATCAATAAGTATTGGCAGGAGTTTGTGGGGAGAACAAAGGTCTACAGCATGCGTATCCCGCAGACTAAGTCAGTGATTCAAAAGCTCAAAGAAAGTAAGTTTAATTTGCGCCCACAGTGCTATAGAACTGAAGTCAGGATGAAAGCCAAAAAGAAAAAGTAGTTTAATGACTTACTTTAAAGGCGATCATACCAAGGCCTAAGCTTTGAAAGATAATATTTGGCAACCATACCAAAATTTCTGGGTGCATTGCCGTATGTTTATCAAAGGCACCAGTAATTAAGATAGTTGCGTAATAAGTCATCATGACAATAAGGCTTATAAGAAGACCAATACTCGTTTCTGAGCGACTCGAACGCAAGCCAAATGGTAGGGCCATTAATAAAAAGGCAAGGGGGGAAAAGGAAAGTGCCAAGTTTTTGTTTAAATTATAAAGAAGGTCGGTGTGTTCCCTGCGGACAGTCTTGGTTTGTTCCTTATTTTTGAGCACTGCTAGACGGGCAATCATTTCTTTGATGTTGAGGTATTTGGCGCGTTTTCTTAAATTTCCACTGTTGAGTTCATCATTTGTGTAGAAAGTATAAGTGGTATTGGCGTTGGGTAGGCGTGTGACTTTAACACCACTTAGAGATTTGTTTTCACCCTTGTCATTCTTTAAGAACTCCCAGTTGTTGTCTAGGATAATAACATCGATAAATTCAATAGTGAATGAGTTCTCTGTTGTGTTAATTATTTTACCACTCTGTGCAAGAAGCTGGTTAGATACGATGTCGGTAGCTTTGTCTACTTCAATAACTCGTAAGTCTTTCAGTGTACCATCTTCCTTTTTTTCGCCTATTTCTACAGATAACTTTCCTAAGTCAATAGTTGTGCCTCCTCGCAAAAAAGTGGAGGGATTAGATAAGAGCTCACCCTTCATCATTGATTTTCGAGTCGCCTCAAGATGAGGGACAGCAAACATGTTCAAATAGAATAAACAAGCGGATGAGACCAAAGCTAAGAGTATGGCGGGGTTGACGATTTGCCATAGACTGATTCCAGAGGCTCGCATCGCAGTAATTTCATTTTCGGCGGACATTCGGCTAAAGACTAGAGTTACACTCACTAAGCTAGCAATGGGGATTGCGTAGGCTAAGATTTTTGGAAGTAGCATTAAGAACATTTTGAAAATAAATATTTGTGATACCGTCGTATCCAAACGACTTAGTATTTTAATCATCAAGCCAAGTACTAAAATGAAAGTGAGTACCAGTAGAGAAGCTACAAAAATATAGAGTAGATTCTTTAAAATATGTCGATTAAGTATGTTCATTAGGCGTGATTAAATTTGCTGAAAGTTCTATTGCTCAGGAAAGTAATGGTGAATTCAGTTTTTGCGAAACCGAATGACTTGCCATATTTGCTCTTCAGGACTAAAAAATTTGGGTCGCCCTTCATTGAGCTCAAGTTTCCAAGTGTAATGTTGGCACAAATCAATCCAATCTGAGGAAAGGTGAAGTGTGCGACCATCGCAGCTTTGTTCACTTTTATGGCCTTTGGGAAAGTGAGCATAAAAGATGCCGTTTGTACGAAGAGCGCAAAATATTTCTTTTAGAAAGGCTTCGCGATCCTTGGGTTCAACATGCATGAGAACCGCATTGGCAAAAATCCCGTCATAGCTCTTAGGCGCTAAATTGAGTTCACTAAATTTTTGATGGATGATACGTGCATGACTGATTTTTTCAGCGTGTTGACAAAACGTTTCACTCGCATCTAAGCCTTCAACTTGGTAACCTTTATTTTTGAAATAGACTAGATCACGTCCAGGACCACAGCCGAGGTCTAAAATTTTAGCAGGAGCTTGTGTTAGTGCAGAAAGAAAGTCTGAGTAAGGCCAGCTCATATCGTCTTGCGCACTTCGCAAAATGAAATCTTCGGCGTGTTGATTGTACCAGTTTATGTTAGTATTTTCATTCATATAAACACAAAAAAAGCGGAGTATGCACTCCGCTTTTTTAAGAGAAAACTTATGGCTTATTCAGCGAAGTATTCTTTAAGACCTGCATCGTTTGGCTTCATAGCTTTGTCGCCTTCGTTCCAGTTTGCTGGGCAAACTTCACCGTTAGCTTCGAAGAACTGAAGAGCATCAACCATACGGATAGCTTCGTCAACGTTACGACCGAGTGGGAGGTTGTTAACAACTTGGTGCTGAACTACACCTTCTTTGTCGATGAGGAAAAGACCGCGAAGAGCCATACCACCACCGAGAAGAACGTCGTAATCTGCAGAGATTGTTTTGTTGAAGTCAGAAACGATTGGGTAACCAACGCCTTCGATACCGCCTTGGTTCTTAGGAGTGTTGAGCCATGCGAGGTGAGAGAACCACGAGTCAGTTGAAACACCAACAACTTCAACGCCTTTAGCTTCGAACTCAGCGCGCTTTGCTTCAAAAGCGTGAAGCTCAGTAGGGCAAACGAAAGTGAAGTCTAATGGGTAGAAGAAAAGTACAACGTATTTTCCTTTGAATTGTGAGAGAGAGAAGTTTTCGATAACTTCTTGACCTTTAACAGCTTTTTCGCTGAAGTCTGGAGCTTGTTTACCAACTAATACAGCCATGGTATTTTCCTTTGAATTTCATACTTTATCAATGAGACGTGCTTCTATGAACACGATTGCAGAACAAAGGTAACACAAAAGCCGAGGAAAAAAAATTTTTTCTTTTAAAAATTGATTTAAATTAAGTTTTTTTTCAACTTATTTGAATATGGCAGGATTTTCTTTCGTAAAGTAGAGTGCATTCATGTTAAAAAAGATCCAATTAAGGAAGTAAAAGAAAATGCTGTACCCAATGGGCACAGCATTATAAGCTAAGCTTCGACGGTGTATTCACCCGGCTTATCAAATTCGTAGATGGCGGCACCACAATTTTCGAATTTATATCCTCGGATTTTGAGGTATTCGGGAACTGAACTTTCATGAGAGCAATCAGAATTATTTAATCGAACAAGCTTAAAACCATCGTTGGAAAAAGAACCTTTAACAGTCACTTGTGCACCTTTACAGGCTTTGATCACGAGAGCACTTGAGCCGGAGAGTTCGACATTTTCAAG
>NZ_ABCK01000049.1 GCF_000170755.1 Lentisphaera araneosa HTCC2155 | reverse complement strand
CACCCTCTTGCTAAGAGAAGTTCTAGTCTTCCATCTCTTCGAGAGCGGCTTTACGGCTTAAGCGCATGCGGCCACGGTCATCGATTTCGAGGATTTTTACAGAAACTTTGTCGCCTTCGTTGACAACATCAGTTACTTTTTCAACGCGGTAGTCAGCGAGCTCAGAGATGTGGAGGAGACCTTGGTGGCCGCCAGCGATCTCAACGAAAGCACCGAATTCTTTAACTGACACAACTACGCCACGGTAGATTTTGCCAGCTTCAGGTTCGAAGCAGTAAGATTCAACTTGCTCGATAGCTGCTTTGAGAGCTGTTTTGTCAGCAGTAAATACTTTAACTGTACCATCGTCTTCAACGTTGATTTCAGCGCCAGTCTCTTCGCAGATAGCTTTGATGTGCTTGCCACCAGGACCAATGAGTGCACCAATCTTTTCAGGATTGATTTTCATAGCGTGAACTTGTGGAGCGTGATCAGAGATTTCTTCCTGAGCACTTGATAGGCAACCATCCATTACATCGAGGATATCCATACGAGCCGTTTTGTCGCGAAGCATTGCTTCGTACATCATGTCGAGGCTAACACCAGCGATTTTAAGGTCGAGTTGGAAAGCAGTGATACCATCACGAGTGCCAGCAACTTTAAAGTCCATGTCTCCGTAGTGGTCTTCAGAACCGAGGATATCAGTGATCATAACGTACTTATCAGCTTCTTGAACGAGACCAACTGAAATACCAGCAACAGCCTTCTTCAAAGGAACACCAGCATCCATGAGTGCGAGTGAGCCACCGCAGATTGATGCCATTGAAGTTGAGCCGTTAGAACCCATAACTTCAGAAATAACACGTACAGTGTAAGGGTAATCAGCAGGCATCATTTTTGCAAGAGCACGCTCAGCGAGGTTACCGTGACCGATTTCGCGGTTGCCAGCACCCATAATACGACCACACTCACCAACTGAGAAGTTAGGGAAGTTATAGTGGAGGTAGAAAGTTTTGTCGTAACGACCACGGATTGTTTCAGCGCTCTGAGCTGCTTTTGCATCACCCAGTGTAACTGTAACAAGTGCTTGAGTTTCACCACGAGCGAAAAGAGCAGAACCGTGAGTACGTGGCATGAGGCTGTTTTCGGCACTTAGAGGACGAAGATCTTCAGCACCACGACCATCTGCACGCTTGCCTTCTTCGATGATAAGGCGACGAATGTTCATTTCGATAAGGTGGCTATAAGCTTCTTTGAGTTCGCCATGACGTTCTTCGTCGAACTGAGCTTTAAGGGCTTCTTCAACTGTAGCGTATACTGCATCGAGAGCGGCACCGCGTTCAGTTCTATCAATAACGAGACAGGCTTCGTCGATTTTACCTGAGATAGCTGTGGCAACAGCTGCTTTCACATCTTCTTCGATTTTATCTGTAGCGTAATCTTTTTTAGCTTTACCAAAAGTAGCTTGGAGCTCGAGCTGAGCTTTAGCCATAACTTCAACTTTGCTATCAGCATATTTAAGTGCTTCGAAAAGACGCTCTTCGCTGAGTTCGTCACAATCACCTTCGATCATGATTGTCTTGCCAGGAGTACCTGAGTAGATCAACTCAAGAGCGCTAGCTTCCATTTGTTCTGTTGTGGGGTTGGCAACGAATTCGCCATCAACTTGGCCAACGCGAAGTGCACCAAGAGGCCCTTGGAAAGGAAGGTCAGAAAGCATGAGTGCTGCAGAAGAACCAAGCATAGCGAGTGTATCAGGGTCATTCACTTTATCATAAGAAAGTACGATAGCCTGAATCTGAACTTCGTGGTAGAAACCTTTAGGGAAAAGTGGACGAAGTGGACGGTCAGTCATACGTGAAGTAAGAATCTCGTGTTCAGAAGGGCGGTTTTCGCGCTTCATGAAACCGCCGAGGAATTTACCTGCAGCAGAATATTTTTCACGGTAAGCTACCATGAGAGGGAAGAAATCAATACCAGCGCGAGGTGCTGATGAACAAGCTGTTACGAGAACAACTGTCTCGCCTTGTGTTACAGTTACGGCAGCGTTGGCTAAAAGAGCCATTTTGCCAGTTTCGATAGTGATAGGGCGATTGTCGCCAAGATCAACAGTTACAGATCCAATTTTAGACATGTATATCCTTGTATATTATGCTCAAATGAGCGTGTTTGTTTTTGTTTAACTGGACTGTTGAACCTCTTGGAGAAGACTCCCTGCGGGAATGCTCTGCAAGAGACTCAAAACATCAGAAATATCAATGTTTCTAAGTTCAGATCCAGTTTTCGGGCTAAATGTAGTGCAATAGGCGCAAAAAAAAAGGCCTGAATAATCAGGCCTTTGAGGAAAATTAGCGACGAATCTTTAATTTATCAGTAATTTCGATGTACCCAGCGTGGTTTTCGCTGTTTAGGTAACGAAGAAGTTTCTTTCTGTTGTTAACCATTGTGATTAAACCGCGACTAGTGCTGTAGTCTTTTTTGTTCTTCTTCATGTGCTCAGTGAGCTCGATGATGCGACCAGTGAGGAGTGCGATTTGTACTTCAGGTGAACCAACGTCGCCTTCTTTGCGTTGAAAAGCCGCGATGATTTCTTGTCTTTTTTCTTTAGTCATTTTTGTATCCCTATATTATACAGGCTTTCACCCATTAGTAATAAGTTCTTGTTATTTGCGAGGCGCATAGGATATCTCTAGCTCAATACTTTTCAAGCCCAGTTGGGTTTTTCCTTCTGATCCCTTCATATTTGAATGAAATGTTTCAAGAAAAGCAAGTTAATGAGTCTAAAAATTTGCGATCAGCGTAAGTGAAGTATTAAATTGTAAGGTTTTCTGGGAGCAAGTATAAAGTGTCAATTTAAAGGTGATTAAGTGAAAGAGTTATCAAAAGATGAACGCTTAAAAAAGAATTTAGGACTATTTGATGTCTATGCGATTTGTACGGGAGCGATGTTCTCCTCTGGTTTTTTTCTTTTACCGGGCTTGGCGGCTGCTAAAACGGGGTCGTCGGTTGCCTTAGCGTATTTAGTAGCAGGTTTTTTAATTCTACCTGCCATGTTTAGTAAGGCTGAGTTAAGTACGGCTTTGCCACGTGCGGGTGGGACATATTACTTTTTGGACCGCAGCTTAGGGCCTATGTTTGGGACCGTGGGTGGTTTGGGAACCTACTTATCTCTTTCTTTAAAGACCGCTTTTGCCTTGATTGGCATCGGAGCGTACGCCTCTTTTTTTGTTGATCTTCCGATTAAACCGGTAGCGATTGCGTTAACGGTAGGTTTTGTTTTTATCAATATTACGGGAGCTAAAGAGACTGCGAGTTTACAACGTTTTTTGGTCGTTACTTTAGTTTCTATTCTAACATATTTTGTTGCACAAGGGGCTTATGATTCTCTAGCTGTACAGCCCGACGAGCTAGTGGATCAGCGTTTTGAGGGTTTTCTAACAAATGGGATGGAAGGTTTCTTTGCAACGGTGGGTTTTGTTTTTGTTTCTTACGCAGGTTTGACCAAGGTTTCGAGTGTTGCTGAAGAAGTAAAAAACCCAGAACGTAATATTCCTTTAGGGATGATCCTCTCTTTGGTGTCGACCACAGTTTTTTATGTCTTGGGTGTGTTGGTCATGACGGCTTTGATTGATCCAGCTGAATTTCACCAGGATTTAACCCCAGTTGCGACTGCAGTCAGTAAATTTGATACCTTTATTCCACAAAATATTTTAGTGGGCTTTGTTGTGATCGCTGCACTTTCGGCCTTCTTCTCTACGGGTAATGCGGGTGTGATGGCTGCTTCGCGCTATCCCATGGCAATGGCTCGTGATAAATTATTACCCGATGAATTTGCGACTCTCGGTAAATTTAAAACTCCGACACGTGCCGTTGTCTTGACAGGAGTAATCATGATCGGTTTTATTCTTGTTCTTGATGCTACAGGAATTGCGAAGCTCGCAAGTGCTTTTCAGTTACTCATATTCATGTTGGTAAACCTTTCCGTAATAGTGATGAGAGAGAGTCGTATTGAGTCTTATGATCCTGGTTACAAATCGCCTTGGTATCCTTGGATGCAAATAATAGGGATGATGGTCTCGGTTGTGCTCATTATATATATGGGCTGGATGGCCATACTTTTTACACTCGGCATGATCGCAGTTTGCTTAGCTTGGTACTTTCGTTATGCTCGTAAAAGAGTATCTAGAACTGGAGCTATTTGTCACTGGTTTCAGCGCTTGGGTAAAAATCAGTACGATGAATTGGATCAGGAATTCAGAGGGATTTTAAAAGAAAAAGGCTTGCGTCAAGACGATCCTTTTAATGAAGTTGTGGCGCGCGCACAATTTTTAGAGATCGATAAGAGTGAGACTTTTGAAGAAGTAATTAAAGAAGCTTCAAAAATGCTGGCAGCAAGATTGAAAGTGGATGCTTCCAAATTAGAAGAGAATTTCTTGGAGGGGACTCGTACGGGAAGGACACCTGTGACACGAGGAGTTGCTTTGCCTCACATGCATCTTATGGGGATTGATAAACCTGAAATGGTGATTGCCCGTTCTAAATCGGGAATGCTAGTAGATATATTCGACGTCATGGGTGACGAAATGGAGCAGCAGACTTTTGCTATCTTCTTGCTCGTCAGTCCAGAAGGGAACCCGGGGCTTCACCTACGCATGCTTGCAGAACTCGCAAATCGTATTGACCAAGATGAATTCTTGTCTCGCTGGAATGAAGAGCCTAATTCTGCTCATCTTAAACAGCTACTGTTGAACGACGGTCACTATATGACCTTATCCCTTAAGAGTGATAATGGTTCAAGTAAATTTATTGGAAAAGCGATTAAGGAATTAGGCCTGCCAGAGGGTAGTCTGGTAGCGATGGTGCAACGTGGAGGACAACGTATTGTTCCGAGCGGTAGTACGACTCTAGAAGAGGGTGATCGCCTGATTATTATTGGAGAACCCAAAGTGCTTTCTAAACTTAGACTCCTTATTGAGTCTTAATAGCTAGTGGGTGTTAAGGAATTAAGTTTCACTCTCAACGAGTAAATGTTTAGTCCATAAATAACGTTGATTTAGGATGAAGGGCAGAGTAATGAGCCCGGTGACATGGAGCTTCTGGAAGCGGGCAATCGGAGGATTATGGGGAGACTAAAAGAGCTTGCTAGCCTTAGTTTTCTAATGGAGTCTTAGAAGTTTTATTTAATTCAGATCTAATGTTGATAGGATGTTTGGGGTCTAGGCTCGATAGTGTTTTGAGAGCAAAAAAAAATGCCCTGATAAATCAGGGCACTGTTGAAGCCTATCGGACTAAATTATTCTTTAATTGTGCCTGTATAGAATTCCACTCCACGATAGCTGACGACATATGTTAAGTCAGTCCTATGAACGTCGAAAGTGATTTCATCACCATTTTCAAAATCTAAATGGAGTTTGGCTTCTGTAGAGCTCACTCGTTCAATTTGTGCTTTGTCTATGTTGGTGAACCCCATT
Organism: Lentisphaera araneosa HTCC2155; assembly: GCF_000170755.1. Classification (NCBI taxonomy): domain Bacteria; kingdom Pseudomonadati; phylum Lentisphaerota; class Lentisphaeria; order Lentisphaerales; family Lentisphaeraceae; genus Lentisphaera; species Lentisphaera araneosa. The sequence goes on along the minus strand of NZ_ABCK01000049.1, from coordinate 7,703 downwards.
TTTTCGACTTGTGATTTAGGGACGTCAACTAAGGGGCTTTTACCATTGATAGGGTTTTCTCCAGTCCAGAATTCGATTGAGTTGAAAATAAGTAAGTCAAGAATTAGAGATATGGGGTAAACTAAAGTGATCCACAAACCTAGGAACCAGCCTTCACGCCCCCAGCGGTCCTCGGTGACTTCTAAGTTGAATTTAGTAACCTTACCAGTTAAACCGTTGTGTCCCATGCATCCACAAAATGTTAATGCAGTAAGTAATGAGTATGTGAGTTTTTTAATCATTTTACGACTCCTGCATATTGCATTTCTTGTACATTTTGACCGATTTGACCTTCGAAAAATTGCTTGCCCATGAGGCTGACTGTGTATTTGTCACCTGTACGAATCACGTCAAAAGTTACGTGATCGCCGTTGATGAAGTCAATATATAGTTTGGCTTCAGTTGAACTAACTCTTTCAATGTGTGCATCGCGAATGTCATCAAAGCCCATTTTCTTGACTTGATCAATTGGTACATCTACTAGAGGGCTTTTGCCATTGATGGGGTTTTCTCCCGACCAGAATTCAATCGAGTTGAAGATAAGAAGGTCAAGTAGACCGCAGATTCTGTAAACCCAAAGGATTTGTAAACCGAGGAATACGCCTTCACGACCCCAGCGGTGTTCAGTAACTTCGAGGTTAAACTTTTTAACTTTGCCAGAGAGCCCCATGGTTCCCATGCAACTCGTAAGCATCAAGGATAATGCCACAATACTAAAATATTTTTTCAAAACAAAACTCCTATGTATGTATAAATAAATCTACAAGTTTTTGACGAAGGGTTCACGCCTAGTTAGTTAAATTTCGGTTAATATCAAGTATTTTGTACTATTCCCGTAGAGATTCTAAGCTTGGTGAAGCAAAGGTTTGTTTTGAATTAAGAAGTCCAATACATATTGTGATGAAAGTGAGGCTTATATTGGAGATGAATAAGACGTTTAATGTGATAGGTGGCGTATTTTCAAAAACATATCGTCCAATTAATTGATTGAGAATATAAGCAATAAGGCAACCTGTATTTGTGCTGATTATGGCGAGGAAAGTGAACTCAGATAGAAGGATTTTTTGAATTTGTTTTTTGCTGGCTCCAAGTATTTTAAGTAAAACGGATTCTTTCTGTCTTTGGTTCTGACTGAGTTTAAGAGTTGAAGTGAGAATGATAAATCCCGTTAATATACTAAATCCCGCCATGAACCGTATGGCTAAGCTCAGTTTATCGAGTAGTGCAGTCATGGTTTTTATTACAAGGGTGAGGTCGAGGAACGAGATATTGGGGAATGTTGAATTGATTTGAGTTTGCAAACGATTCGTGCTCTCGGGGTCGCTGGATCGAGAGACAATGACTTGCATTTGTGGGGCTTCATTCAGTGGACCACTTGGAAAGACAAAGAAAAAATTGGGTCTCATCTGCATCCATTCAACATCTCGGACAGATGTAATGACGCAGGGGAGGTCAATGCCAGATAGTTCAAAGTCTACTGTATCACCAAGTTTTACTTGGAGCTTTTCCAGCATGCCACTTTCAATGGATACGGGGATGCGTTCTTGCTCAAAGTCTCCATCGAAATGACCAATAAAATCACCATAGAGTAATTTTTCACTTTCGAGAATTTTATTTTGATAAGTGCAACGATAGGTGCGATTTAATGCCCAAGAGGGAATTCGCTTCTCTGGAGCCAGAGTAGCGTTTTTTTGTATAAGTTCACTAACCTTAGTTCCATTAACTTTCCGTAGGCGAAGGTCAATGATCGGAACTTCTTGAAGAATGGGGACTTGAGCCTTGTTAAGAATATATTTGAGCTCTTGGCTTTGATCGTGTTGGATATCAAAAAGTACGAAGTTGGGATTTGTGTCTTCTGTTGTTTTACGAACTTGATAAAGCAAGTTTTCTCTAAGTAAGAAAAGTAAAGAAATAACAAAAACGCCGGTGCCTAGAGCAATGATAAGAGTGTGAGTTTGATTGTTGGGACGAAAAAGATTTTTTAAGCCTTGTCGATAGGTGAAGGGTAAAAATGAAGGGAAAACTTTGCGAATGATATAGAGGAAGATTCTTGCGGCTATGGATAGGCAAATAATAATGATAATTAATGCGAGACCACTCAATAAGCCCATTTTTATATTTTCAGAGGAAAGTGTCGTTAGAAGTAGTGTGCTGATGATGCATGTAGGGTAAAAAAAGTAGTTAAACTTAGATTTTGAATGGTTTGATATAGTTTCTGGGCGAAGCCCCTGTAAGGGGTTGAGGTCAGCGATTTTTTTAAGCGAAGGCAAGGATGAAAGTAATGTGATCAGAGTGCCGGCAATGAGCCCCAAGAGTATACTCGATATGTTGAAGTGAGTTTGAATTTCGAAAGGGAAAAATTGATTAATGACTTGAGGCAATGAAAATTGTATGACTAATCCAAGACAAACACCCAAAATCGATCCCACAAAGCCAAGTAATAAAATCTGTAGAACATAAACGGCAAAAACTTGGTTTTTTTGAGCGCCCATACACTTAAGGATTGCGGCACTTTTTAGCTGCTTATTTATATAAACATGAATAGAACTGCCTACGCCTATTGCACCTAAAACTAGAGAGAGGATGGCGCTAAAATTGAGGAAGGTAAAAAGATTTGTACTTAGGCGTCGAACGCGTTCTTGGCGACTCATTGATGTTTCGACGCGAACGGCTTTGAGCCCCGCTTGTGCTTTTATGTCCCCGACTAATTGTTGATGATCACCTTCTGCGGGGAACGCAAAGTGTTCTAGGTATTGAATACGGCTGCCAAAACTGATGAGCTTGGTGCTTTCGATTTTCGAAAATGGTATAAGTACACGAGGTGCGAGTTCGGATAACATACCGCTTTCACCAGGTAGAGATTCAATTTGAGCCGCAATAGTAAATGTGGCCTGGCCCAGTTTAATTTGGTCACCAATTTTTGCATTATACTGCAAGATTAGTGAACCTTCTACTAAGCATTGATCACCTTGAAGGTAAGATGAGCCCCTTTCTGGAGTCGTTTTGATCTTGCCATAAATAGGGTAGCCCTCAGAGATGGCGCGTACTTGAATTAATCGAGGGGAGAGTTCAGAATTTAGAAAATTTATCATTCCCGCAAAGCGTCTTTCAGGCAGTGAAGGGCCCAGCTTACTTTCAATTTCTTTGAGCCATTGAGCATCAATGGGAGCGCGTGCTTTTAAGCTAAGATCAGAGCCTAAAAGGGAGCGAGATTGTTCATCGATTGAGCTTCGAACTGAAAAGGCTAAGGAGTGGATAGATACGAGGGCGGCGATACCAATAGAAATACAGAGTAAATAAAGCCTTAGATTTTTCTTTTGACTATGCCATTCTCGTTTGGCCATAGTCCAAGTCCACTGGCTAAAAAGCTTTGACAAAAAATCCTTCATTATTCAGCTATTTTTCCCGCTTTCATTTTGAGCGTTCGATCAGCTTTGGCTGCGAGTTCATTATCGTGAGTTACTATAATCAGACTCGTTGAAAGTTTTTGATTGAGTTCAAATAAGAGGCTTTGTATATTGTTGGCTGTATGCGTGTCTAAATTGCCTGTAGGCTCATCTGCAAAGAGGATTTTTGGCCTGTTGATAAAGGCGCGTGCAATGGCAACGCGTTGTTGTTCTCCGCCAGATAATTGAGAAGGGAAGTGATGGTGGCGATCTTTGAGGCCAACTTGATCCAAGAGTTCAAGTGTGAGTTCCCGCGTTTCCTTATTAGCATTACCTTGGAGTTCAAGTGGAACCATGACGTTTTCTAAGGCGGTTAATGTGGGCATGAGATGAAAAGATTGGAAAATGAAAGAGCTGTGCGAAAGTCGCAAAGATGCGCGTTGATCTTCGTTCATTTTACTTATGTTTTGACCGCATAAATGGATCTCGCCAGTATCAGGATTGTCTAATCCTGCACAGAGCCCCATGAGAGTTGACTTGCCACTTCCTGAAGGGCCAGTTATAGCAATGGATTCAGATTCTTTAATTGTGAAACTTACAGAGTCTAAGACTTTGAGTTCAGAGTTATTTAAAAAATAGCTTTTGCTAAGATTACTAACAGTGAGGATGTTTTGGCTCATGTTGATTTACCAGTCTTTTCATTGATCATGGCTTATTATATTCGAGGTAAAGATAAAAACATATCTAAAACTAAGCTTTAGGTCAGAAGTGTTCGGCATCTTTGGTCTTTTTTGAGAAAAACACCACGAATCGCAAAAAATGAAGCGCACCTAAAGGCTTATCTCTAATTCTATAAAACACCTATCAGAATTAAGGTCTCATCCGGGCAGGGGTAGATTACAAGACCCCTGCGAAGCATGCGTCTATATTTTAGTTTTGTTTACTTTGTGCAATTGCATCATCAAGTTCTTCAACTGAGGCATAGCGCAGGAAAAAGAACTGTATCATCTCCATTTGTCTTAAAGTTGGTTTCTTGCCAAACAAGTCAAACAGCATGATGGCGGCGATAAGCGCCGAATACATTTGTATTGCGACACCATTGGAAGATTCAGCGAGTAGTTTGCGACAGCCTAAAATGGATTTAAGCCATTTAAAAAACACTTCAATTTGCCAGCGCTGACGATAAATCGTACTGATAATAGCGGCATTCAGTTTTTCAGGAGCTTCTGAGGTTACCAAAAGGATTTCTTTATCATTAAATGCGCCCGTTCTTACCAGTCTTATTGGCTTGAGTTCGCGATCAGTGTCCCCAAGGTAGACTAACTGGTCAGAGATTACCCCTTCCTTGCGATCCTTTTCGGTGATTTCATACTCTTTGATCACAGTAAGTTTGGGTTTATTGCGAATGCGAATAGTAAAAAGTGCTCCACGTTGTTGAAGCTCTTCAAAATAACTGTAATCCAAGCCGTAATAACGGTCGCAAACATACATGACGCCTGGTTGAACCATCTTGAGAAGAGCTTTCCGTTCACAGCTATTCCCGGCAGTTATAACAGCATCAACAGCACTTTGCTTTAGTAGAGAAAAACCCAAATGAAGCTTTGCTGCTTTGTGGTTTTCATCGAGCCATTCAGCCCAGAGCACCCTCGTTAAGGTTTGAAATAAAGATCCATCTACTGCAACTAAATCCTTGACAGCAGCTAAGAGACTTCGATCCTGGATTTTATTAATGGGAATTTTTGAGGATAACTTTTGAACTAAATGTTGTAAAGAAGTCGCATCAAAAACATGTTGTGCCTCGGAAAAGCTTCCTAGACTTATTTTTCCAAGGGTCACATGTTCTTGAACTTTTTTTAACTCACTGGCAGCACAAAGCCCTCGCATAGATTTCAACACAGGGTTAAACAAAGTAAAGAGAATAGCTGAGGCATAATCGAGGTAATGCAATTTGCGTCGAGGGTCATCTTCGGAGGGGTGACGCGGATGGTGCTCAAGCTCTTTTGTCAGTTTCTCTCTGAACTCTTGAACCAAGCACCAGCGCTTAAGGTTTCGTTCTTCTGTTTTGGTCATCTTCTTCATAGTTAGGAAGATATAGATATAATCCAGAAAGTAAAGTGTTCGTAAAGCGTTGATTTAAAGCAGTTTACAAAGTCGCCAAATAGAGTGACCCTAAGTACAGTTAGTCTCTTTTTTTGATCATGACAGAGGAAGAGTCGTGTTAATTACTTACGAGTGCGGTGTACTAAGCCTCAGGACGAAAATAAATTCACCTATAAAAAAATCGCGAATTTTGGCACAATTACTGGTGGGATTAAAAAGGTTTAACTTTTTTCAAAATGCTTAAGCACTAACTTAAGCATTTTCAATGCCGAACACTTCTGGCTTTAGGTATAAAAAAAATGCTAGCAATTTGCTAGCATTTGAATTATTAACCCCGGTATTTTTTTGAACGGCGCCAAGCTTTTTTACGGTCTTTTGCCATTTTATCTTTCACCTCACCAGGAAGGGAGCCATTTTCACGGAATTTCTCCTGCAGGTGAGTTCTTTCGCGGTACTCGATCTCAATTGGTATGCCTGAGAGGCCGAATGCATTACGAACTGTTTTCTCTATGAAGCGCTTATAGTGATCCTGACAATAGTTTTTCTTGTTACAGAAAATAATAAAGTGTGCAGGAGGGTTTTTGACCATCGTCGCATAATAGATTTTGAAAAAGCCTTTGCCTGTCGAGGGGGGTGGAGTTCGCAAAACCATGTCATGCAAGACTTGGTTGAGGAGTGCTGTTGGAATATCGACTAGAGATTGCTCGAAAATGCGTAAAGTGGCAGGGAGTAAGTCGCGGAAACCATTGCCATCGACAGAAGAAGTAAAGATGATGGGGCAGTAGCGCATGAAGGGTAGGTCGTGCTCTAAGTCATCTAAAAATTTCTGTTTAGGAGCTTCGGCTTTGACTAAATCCCATTTGTTGGCAATCACAACGCAAGGTTTACCTTCGGCTTTAATTGTGTTGGCGATTTTTTTGTCGCCGTTGGTAACGCCTTGAGACATGTCGATAACAAATAAGATGACAGTTGAACGTTTAATGGCTTCTTCTGTTCTCATCATTGAGAATTTCTCTACGAGGTTATCGATCTTGCCCGCTTTTTTTACACCAGCTGTATCGACAAGAAGGCCATTTCTACTTTCGCCTTCATCATCAAACGAGAAAGGGATGTCCACAGCGTCACGGGTTGTTCCTGCAATATCTGAGACAATGACGCGATCTTCGCCAAGAAGGCGGTTGGCAATAGAGGATTTACCCACATTGGGACGACCAGCGAGAGTGATACGTAAATCAGGGCTAGCTTCGTCTTCTTCATCCGTTGGAGGAAAGTAAGAACAGATATCTTCGCGAAGCGCATCTAAATTTGACTTGTGATTACAGGAAATAGCATGAGTGTTTTCAAAACCAAGAGCAGAAAAGACGCTGGCTTCATCTTCGAGTTCAAAGTTGTCACATTTATTGACGGCAAGAATTATGGGCTTGTCGTGTTTCCGGAGGAAGGCGCAAACTTCGCGGTCGAGTTCAGTGATGCCGTCTTTGACATCAGTTAGCATGATCAAAATATCTGAACTTTCCACAGCAACCTTAAGTTGCATACGGATCTTTTCATCCATGAATTCGACATTTTTTTCATCACTGAGAACGCCAAGGCCACCCGTGTCAACGAGTTGATAACGGTAGCCGTTCCAACTTACGGGTTGAGCAACGCGGTCACGAGTTACGCCACATTGTTCGTGAACAATAGCGATACGTTTTCTCAGTAGAGTATTAAATAGTGAGGATTTGCCCACATTTGGGCGTCCCACGATGGTGACCACGGGAAGTTTGCTGGCTTGAGTGTGCATTCTCATGATAGGGCTCCTTTAAGCGAGGCAGAATTTCTCTGCGTTGTGCTTTAAACGTTTAATGCTTTCTTCTTTGCCAATGAGTGCGAGTGTATCCATGAGGTCAGCGCCGCCATTGGCTGAAGTAACGCAAAAGCGCACGGGCTGATTTAGTTTTCCTGGTTTGAGATCAGCATTTTCAGCTGCCGTTTTTAAGGCCTCTTCGAGTTCAATGGCATTGTTGAAATCAACTTTATTAAGTGTTTCAGTGCAGCCTAAAAGAGCTTTTTTCATACCTTCTTTACCAAGGATTTTGTTGATGAGTTTTTCATCACTGGGCTCGACGAGTTGGAAATAGTATTCCCAGCTTTCAGATTGCGTGACGAGCTTTGTACGGCTCTTCATCAACGATG